>CALXUC010000042.1 GCA_944391575.1 uncultured Clostridia bacterium
ATCGAACCGGGACGGGATTTAACTCCCGCAGGATTTTAAGTCCTGTGCGTCTGCCAGTTCCGCCACATCTGCATATTTAACTGACAAGATTTATTATACTATTTTATTTTTAATTTGTCAATATTTTTTGTAAAATTTGTTAAAAATTTTTCCTAAAAATAAAACCGCCTTAAATAAGACGGTTTTATTTTTAGGTTATGCTTTTATTTTGCTATTATTATTAATCTTTCCAAATTTTTTTATCCAGTATTCCCCAAGGGTTCAACCGAACGTAATTGTTTCGATCAATAATAACAACTTCCTTTGCCACATTAGCCTTTTCAGCTAATTTTCTAAACGCCTCCCTTTGAGAGATGGCGCCATGAGTTATCAATAAGGCTTTTATCTTTTTAAATTCGCTAAGGAATTCAAGGAGTTCGTCAGCTTTCGCATGGCCAGACAATTCAGATGTAAATCTTACATCTGCCAATTTCTTTACGGGTGTCCCTCCTATTTGAACTTCTTCGCCATTTTCAGTTTCCTGCAGCTTCCGCCCTAATGTGTCTTCGGCACAATAAGACGAAAATTGTATTAATGCATCTGGATTAGGCAGTAGAACTTTCAAGTAAGCAGATGACGGCCCATTAGATCCCATTCCTCCGGTTATAATATATATTCCAAATCCTATTGAAACATACTTTAATGAACCTTTGGAACTTAAAAGTCTTAATGCACTTGGAAGGAAATTCTTTCGTTCAGGTATAAAATCAGGAAATTTATCATTTTGATACAAATAAATATACTTTAGCCCTAACGGACCAGAAAAGTATATAGGTGTATCAAAAGGAATTTTTCCTTCTTCCTTCATTTTCTTCATATACCAAAGCATCTCTTGTGCTCGATATTGAGAAATTACAGGAAGTAAAACAGTTTTATTATTTTCAACTGCTTCTTGAATATTCTGCTGAAAGGACTCCTTAATCTCTGCTTTTCTTGTACTACCGTAAGTTGATTCACATATAATCTGAAATGGAACATATCTTAATTCTTCAGGAAATTTAAACCTTCCCTGAAAAACATTAGCCGTATTCCAGTCACCCAAAAACAAAAGATTTACAGTTTGACCAATTTCCGGTTCTTTTATTTTTACCCAAATCATTGATGCACCAGGCAGATGTGCGTTAGGTAAAAATTTGAATGAGACGCTTGGAATTTTTTTATCTTTAATCCATATGTTATATGGTATCCCCTTAAGATGATTATATACTTGCTTTACATCCTCCTTATAGTAAATTGGTGGAAAGATATTATTTTTATTATCAGTATCATTGCGATCGAATTTCGTAACATTTTTCTTCGTTTTCTTATATCTTTCCTGCATTACCTTCAAAGTATCTTCCAAATTGATTGGAAGCGCCATAGCCGTTCCTATAGATGCGTAAACTCTTGATTTACAACCTCTACGATACAGCAAAGGTAACCTGCCAACATGATCCACATGATTGTGGGTCAACAAAGTAAATGCTATATCTTCTGGGTTAAATGTTAATTTTTCATTCCAGTCTAAGTATTCCTTTTCTTGGAACAAACCTACATCTACTAGGAAAAACTTTTTTACTCCATTATTAAAACTAATTTTACAAACAAAGCATGAACCCGTCACTTCAGAATGAAGTGAACGAATTTCGACATAAAAATTCGATTTTTGACCCATAAGTAACCCCCATAGGTTTTGTTATAAAAACGGATACATATATTTTACCATACTTTTCTACATTTTTCAATCTATTTTATAGACTATTTCGATAATTGTGTTACAGTTCAGTAAAAATTTTATAAAAACTTGATATATAGCTATTTTTAGTCAAAAAACAAGCTCAGGCGCCACAATCCGGGTCTTGACTTGCAAACAGCTATATATCAAGTTTTTTCAAAAGTTATATGTTCTACAATTCAGTAAAAAAAATGATATATACAATACGTATATATCATTTTTTATATTCTAATTACATTGTTGCTTCTTGATTACCTGAATTTTCAGAATTTTCTACAGTTGTTGTCTCTACATTATTTTCAACAGCTGCTGCATCTACATTATCAGTATTATTTTCTTCTTTGCTATCATCTGGAATTTCTTCTGTTTTACCGTCTTCTTTTACTAGTTGCATACTTCCGATTGAAACTTCATAAGCTGTTTTATGTAATTGAGTACCATCTTCTAATGTCTTTATGTAATTTCTTGATTGAATTCTACCTACAATTTTAACTCCTGATCCTACTGGTAGATTGTTACAAAATCTAGCATTTCTTCCCCATGCTATACAAGGAATATAATCTGATTTGTTATAAGCTCTATTTACTGCTAATAAAATATCAGCGATTTCTCTACCAAATGGTGTCTTTCTATAAACTGCTGGTTTGCATAAGAAACCTGTTAATGTTACTTCGTTTGATACACTAATTTTGTCATCAGCTTCTCCAGTAACAACTCTTTCTATTATTTCTTTTGCAAATACAGTAAGAACTAATCTACTTCTGTTTTCCTCGTATGTATTGTATGATCTAAATTGACCTTCTACAATAATTTCTTTTCCAATTTCAATAGGCATATCAATGATTAACCTTTCTGAAACTGTTACAGGAATAACATCAGTAATGTCGCTTAATCTTGGCACCTCCATACTAAAAGTATAAAATGTTTCTCCATATACTTCATGGCTAAACTTTTTTTCACTGGTAATCTTACCCACTAATACTAAATGGTTGTTTTCTAAATAATTAGTATTCAATTCTTTTCCTCCCTTTATTTATACATTTAAGTATATTCATGTTACTTCTGCTTTTTTATTATAACATGATTTTTAAGAACATATATATTATACTACAAATTTTATTTTTTGTCTACATAAAATGTTAAATTTTATCAAAAATAATTAAAAAAATTGCTAAAATCATTTCCATATATAGATTTTTACTGAGATTTTTCCCAGAAATTTTAATTTCTTGAGGCTCTATTAATTCTTTTTTGTGACTTTTAATAGCCCTTTGTAAACTTAACAAAACCTCACTATCACTAACACTTGATATTGTTAATGTAGCTTTAGAATTCATACCATAAGTTATTACATTTAACTTTAAATTTTTTATTGGCTCTAAATTTTCATCATAATCTGCATTTACTATAATTCTATTAGAATTTAAAATTATTTTTATTAAATCCTCATTATTATTAAAAGTATTTTTATCAATTATCAAAAAATCAAATTTTACATTAAATAGATTTTTAATACTATTTCTATTTATTAAAATTATAGTTTTTTTTTCATTCATTTTCTCAAATTCTCTTTTTAAGTTTTGTCTTATTTGAAGTTCCATTTTAGGTTCTGTTACAATACCAATAAAAGCCATATAAAAAACCCCCATTGGTAAAAGTATTACCAAATTTTAGTTTTTTATGCTATTTTCGATTATATTTAGTTCATTTTCATTATATGTATTTTGGCTTGATGTTTCTATTGCGTCTTTAGGAAACACAGCAGAAATCGTAAACAGAACACCAATTACGCTTAACGTAACAATATATGAATATACTTTTTCTTTATTAATGACAAAAAACATTCAACTCACATTCCTTTTAGGATATATAAAAACGCAAAAAATATTTTGTATATATAAAAGCATATTCATATATTTTATTAATATTACTATTTTTTATAATTACATTATCTTTCTCTTGAATTTCCTCTTCTAAACCAATACTCTTCCTCTTCTTCCTCAATTCTTTTAATTCTTTCCTCTTCAGTTATTTCATCATCTTCTCTATCACCCAAATCATCTAATTCTATTTTTTCCTCTTCATCTTTACCATTTTTTTCCATTCTATTAAAATCACTTACTTCATCAGAAATTTCGTGATTAGTATCTCTTCTCATAGCATACTCTACTTCTTTACTACTCCTATATTGTCTTGTAGTTTCTAAATCGGCAGAGACGTATTGCGGAGTACTTTTACTTCTATCTATCCTTAACTCTTGAAATTCTATATAACCTGTTGGTTCAATATCTATTGAATACGCATAATTAGGGTTATTTTTTATTTGTAAAATGCCGTGAATATTATCTCTTTGAACTTTTTCACCATCATCATCTAAATCTATACTTGTTTTCATAGTAGACATAGATGGTTCTATATATTCTGATTTTTCAAAATGACCATTTACCATACCACCTATTAAAAATTTTCCCTCTTTTTTAGAATAAATTAACATTGCATTTCCTTCATATTTTTTTGCAGAAGGTACTTGGTCGTAAAATCTTTTATCTTTTATTTCTACAGAATATAAAATATCATCATCACTATAATTTAAATCTTTTCTTGCTATTTCTGGATTATCCATCTCTTTTTCATCTACTTTTTTATCTTTTTGTTTTTCAATCTTTTCTTTTAATTCTTCTTTTTCTTCCTTATTTAAATCTTTATAAGGTTTATCGCCTATTACAAATTCATCTTCTCTTATTAAGTAAAAATCTCTTTCTTCTACATTGGCTTCATCATAAAATTTTCCAAAATTATTTTTTAATTTTTCCTTATAGCTTTCTTCAAAAGTTAGCTTTCCTTCTCTATCAGTTTTTGCAAGCAAATTTTGTTTTTCATCATATATTTCATACAAATAAATCTTATTATTATTCTCATCTAAAATGTTTCTCGTTACAATAAAAACTTCATTTTCGATTAATCCAAAGTCATCTTGACTTCCGTTTATTAATTCAAAATCTTTATAAAAAACAATCTTTCCTATTTGTTCATTTTTCTTTTTATTTACTTTTATATCATTTTCTAGATTTTCTCTTAAAGTATCACGTGCTTCAATTATTTCTTTATTATTCATAATAAAATCCATTCCTTTCTCGCTTCGCTCAAAGACACACATAGTTATGAAAGTATTTTTTTCAAACTACTCCTCCACATTTTTATTATAAGTTTTTATAAATTTTTTACTGAACTGTAACATTTTCTAAAATCTTCCAACTTCCTTCTTCTTTAGGTACTACTTTAAACTTCATTCTTTCTTTAGAAATAGGATGTTCTATTTCTAATTCATATGCCCATAAGTTAATTTGCTTACCTTTCCCTCTCGTTCCGTATTTTTGATCACCATATATGCTATGATTTATATTGCTAAATTGAAGTCTTATTTGATGATGTCTTCCAGTATTTAAATTTACTTCTACTAATGATAAATTAGTTTCCGGATTATAATATAGAACTTTATATTCTAAACTAGCATATTTTGCTGTTTTATATTTTTTAGGTAATTCAAACTTTTCTTTAATTTGCTTATTATATAATTCTTCTACAGTCTCTGAGTTAGTTGCCACTAAAATTTCCTTATCTACTACTCTACTCAAATTTTTCTTTTCATTTTTTAATAAATAATTTTTTAAAACACCACTACTTTTTTCTAATTTACCATCTACAATTACAAGATATTTTTTAGAAAAAGTTTTATTTCTAACTTGCTCACTTAATCTACTAGCCGCTTTTGAAGTTTTTGCAAATACCATAACTCCACCAACTGGTCTATCTAACCTATGTACTAATCCTAAATATACTTCACCGTGGTTTATTATACTTTTCTTTTAAATATTTTTTTATGATACTTAACATATCTACATCATTTGTTTTATCACCTTGTGAAGGCACATTTACTGGCTTTTCAACTACTATTATATGATTATCTTCATAAATTACATTTAAATTCTGCATGCTTTTCTCCTTATATTTTTTACGACACACTTTTATTTAAGTGAACTTTTTTAAAATTTAATTTTCCCACCTAGCATAAATTCCACAAGGCAATATTAATTTAGAATTTTTCATAGGTAATCCTATTTCTCCTGATGAAAATTCTCCAGATTTTTTTACATTTAATCTTAATATATTCTCCAATACGGTTGATGATATTCCCGTTGTATATGAATTTATTAAGAAAAATAATGGCTTTTCACTTAAAACTTCTACAGATTTTTTCACTAAATCATATATATTTTCTTCAAATTGCCATATTTCTCCTTTAGTTCCTCTACCATAAGACGGTGGATCCATTATAATTGCATCGTACTTGTTACCTCTTCTAATTTCTCTTTCCAAGAATTTTTGAACATCATCTACAATATATCTTATTGGCTTATCTTGTAAACCTGAAGATATAACATTCTCTTTCGCCCAAGTTACCATTCCTTTTGAACTATCTACATGACAAACAGAAGCACCAGCAGATAAACAAGCGACTGATGCACCACCTGTATATGCAAATAAGTTTAATACTTTTATTTCTCTATTAGAATTTTTTATTTTATTTATCATCCAATCCCAATTAAAAGCTTGTTCTGGAAATAGCCCTGTATGCTTAAATCCCATTGGTTTTATATTAAAAGTTAAATTACTATATTTAATTTGCCAATTTTCTGGAACTTTACTTTTGTATTCCCAACTGCCACCGCCAGTTTTACTTCTATTATATTTAGCATTATACGTATTCCATAATTTTGGAAAACTTTTATCTTTCCAAATTATTTGTGGATCAGGTCTTACTAAAATAATATTTCCCCATTTTTCTAATTTTTCTCCATTTGCCATATCTAATATTTCATAATCTTTCCACTTATTTGCTAGATTCATAAATTCAACTCCATGCTTTTTTATTATTTTATTATGCATAGTTTTACTCTGCAAAATTCTATATTTAAATAATGTATATCATTAAATTAAAGAATTAAGTATATTAACAAATTGTGCCATTAATACTACATTTACTACTAATAGCAAAATTGTTGATATAATAACTCCTGACATGATTTTATTTGTTTTTACCCAATTATATATTTTTTTCATAACTTGTACCTCCTAAAATTTAAATATATTATACATACAATATTTTAAATTTATAGTAGAAATTTGTCATGAAAATTAAAAATCGTACCAAAAATTATTATATTTTTACTTATAAAACACTTTTTATTTTCAAAATTTTTAAAACTTATATAAATTTTTGACGAACAATAGCTATATATCAAACTTTGCATAATTAGAAAGTAGTTACATATTATAATGTTTCACCACATTTACCATTAACATAGCTATTGTCATAGGTCCTACTCCACCTGGAACTGGTGTAATGTATGAAGCTTTTTTTGAAACTTCTTCAAAATCTACATCACCTGTTATTTTTCCAGTTTCTGGATCTCTATTTATTCCTACATCTATTACAACAGCACCATCTTTTACAAAATAATCTTTTATATATTTAGGATGACCTATTGCACATACTATAATATCAGCATTTTTAGTAATTTCTGATAAATTTTTAGTTTTAGTATGACATATTGTTACTGTAGCGTTTTTATTTAATAAACTTAGCATCATTGGCTTTCCAACTATATTGCTTCTTCCTATTACTACAGCATTTTTGCCTTCAATTTCTATGTTATATTCTTCTAATAATCTTATAATTCCATAAGGTGTGCAAGAAATATAACCATTTTGATTTAAAACTAATTTTCCAATATTAATTGGATGGAACCCGTCTACATCTTTTTCTGGTGAAATTGCTTTTATAGCTTCGTTAATATCTAGATGCTTAGGAATAGGGCTTTGCAATAATATTCCACCTACATCTTCCCTATTATTAAGATTATCTATTAATTCTAATAATTCTTTCATTTCTATATTTTCATCTAATAAAAATTCTTCATAAGCAATTCCAATTTCTTCACACGCTCTACTTTTATTACGCACATATATTTTAGAACTGCTATCGTCTCCTACCATTATAACGGCAAGTTTAGGATAAATCCCTTTTTCTTTTAAGCTATCTACTTCATACTTTAAATTTTCTCTGATTTTTTTAGCTAAAGCTTTACCATCTAAAATAATTGCCAAACTTAATCAAACCTTTCTTAAATATAATAGTTTTACTCTGCAAAATTTTATATTAATAAACTATTCAATACTTACTAAATTATTATATACATTATCTATATTATTTATATCTTTTTCATAAATACTTTTTATTTGTTCAGCTACATCTAATTGTGTTAAATGTTTATTTGTTAAAGATACATAAAGAGATACTAATGTTATTGTTATTAAAAGCATTGCTAATAATACGTATAATGATACTGCACCTTTTTCGTTTTTTAAATTTATTCTCATAAATTTCATTCCTTTCTCATAAGTTGCATATTTCTTTTAAACATTAAATCTAAATAAAACAATATCTCCGTCTTGCATTACATAATCTTTGCCTTCTGAACGAACTAAACCTTTTTCTCTTGCTGCCTGCATACTACCACATTCTACTAAATCTTTATAACTTATAGTTTCTGCTTTTATAAATCCTCTTTGAATATCTGAATGAATTTTTCCTGCAGCTTCTGGTGCTTTTGTTCCTATTTTTATTGTCCAAGCTCTTACTTCTGGCTCTCCTGCAGTTAGAAAAGACATTAAACCTAATAATTTATAACTTGCTTTTATAAGTTTATTTAATCCAGATTCTTCAAGTCCTAATGCTTCTAACATTTCTTTTTTATCTTCACCGTCTAAGCTTGCTAATTCTTCTTCTATTTTTACACATAATGGAATTACATCTGTTTTTTCTTGTTTTGCGTATTCTTTTACTTTTTGTACATAAATATCGTTTTCACTATTATCTAATTGTTCTTCAGAAATATTTGCTACATATAATATTGGCTTTAATGTTAATAAAAATGCATCTTTTAATAAATTTTGTTCATCTTCTGTTAAATCTAAAGTTCTAGCAGACTTTCCACTTTCTAAAGTTGCTTTTACTTTTTCTAAACAATCTATTTCTTCTTGATACTTTTTATCTGCTTTTAACATTTTTTTAGCACGCTCTAATTTCTTTTCTATAGTTTCTAAATCTGCAAATATTAACTCAAGATTTATCGTTTCTATATCTCGTATTGGATCTACAGAACCATCAACATGAACTACATTTGGATCTTCAAAACATCTTACTACTTCTACAATACTATCTACTTCTCTTATATGTGATAAAAATTTGTTTCCCAAACCTTCACCCTTACTTGCGCCTTTTACTAAACCTGCAATATCAACAAATTCTACTATTGCTGGTGTAGTTTTTTCTGCATTATACATTTTAGTTAAAACTTCTAATCTTTCATCTGGTACTGGTACTACTCCTACATTTGGCTCTATAGTACAAAAAGGATAGTTTGCACATTCTATCCCTGCATTTGTTATAGCATTAAACATTGTACTCTTACCTACATTTGGCAAACCTACTATTCCTATTTTCATAATAATCTAAAAGTCCTTTCTTTAAATTTAATTTTCATTATTATTTAAGGTATATATCTTAAATTCATTTCTTCTAATTGAAATTTTGGAGCTTCTAGCCAGAATCGAACTGGCGACCCCTTCCTTACCATGGAAGTGCTCTACCTACTGAGCTATAGAAGCATAAACTATTAATATTATATCATATTTTTTTTTATTTACAAGGAAAATGATGAAAATTTATGTTAAAATGTTACTAAATAATGGTTAATAAGTATAATTGTTTGAAAATATTAGGACTAAATTGAAAATCTCGGCTTGTAAAAGAATATAGAACTTCTAAAGCATGATTGTGGCACCCTTCCGCTCGCGCGAACTCTTTCCACAATCATACTTAAGAATTTCTAATATTCTTTTACTTCACATTCGATTTCAATTTAATCCTAGTATTTTCAAACGTTTTAAGTAAATCACCATTATCTAGTAACTTTAAAATTGTTATAGTTGTTACAATTCATATCTTTTATTATAAAAATATTAAAGTACTTATATATTAATATTTTGCAATCAAAGACCCGGATTGTTAAGCCCTAGCTATGTTTTTGATAAAAAATATTAATATATAAGTACCACTGATATTTATTTAGCTTTGAATTGTAACTTACAGTTCACTAAATACTTTTTAAAGCTTCTATACATTCATCTATGCTTTCTTTAGGTGTAGAAGCTCCTGCCATTATTCCTATTTTTTTATACTTTTTAAGTTCTTCTAAGTCAAGTTCAGCTGCTGTTTCTACTAAAATTGTACTAGTTATTTTGCTTGCTATGTCATATAACTTTTTAGTATTTGAGCTATTTTTTCCGCCTATTATTACCATTGCTTCTACTTCTTTTGAAAGTTTTTCTGTTTCTTCTTGTCTTAATTTTGTAGCATTACATATTGTATTTCTCACTTCTAATTCATTATTTAATTTTGTTTTAATTATTTCAACAAATTTATTAAATTTTTCTAAACTAAATGTTGTTTGTGCTACTACTAATATTTTATTACTTTGAATTTTTTTACAAATTTCTTCTATATCTTCTTCTGTTTCTACTATACTGCATTTTCCTTCACACCAGCCATATGTGCCTAAAACTTCTGGATGATTTTTTTGTCCTATTAAAAGTACGTAATAACCATTTTTTATATATTCTTGTACTATTTTGTGTATACTTAAAACATTTGGACAAGTTAAATCTACGTATTGATAATTTAATTCTTCTATTTTTTCATAAACTTCTTTTCCTACTCCGTGAGCTCTTATTATCACTTTATTATTTTTATTATCAGATTTAGGCAATTCTTCTACATTTTCTATAACAGTAAGTCCCATATTTTCTAATTTTTCAACTACTTGTTTGTTATGTACTAATTCACCTAAGCAATATACTTTGTTTTCTTTATTTTCTATTAATACGTTTTCTGTTTTGTCCTTTGCATTTTTTACACCATAACAGAATCCAGCTGTTTTACCGACTATAATTTCCATAATTAATATCTCCTTTATTATAATATAATAGATATACAACAATTTTTTAGTAGCTAACACCTAAATTGTTGTAATTTTATATCCGTTAAATTTTTATTTATTATTTATCATTGATAATATTTCTTTTTTCAACTCTTCTACTATATTTTCCTGTTTTATTTTTCTTATTATCTCACCTTTTTTAAACAATAACCCTTCTTTTACTCCACCTGCTATTCCTATATCTGCACATCTAGCTTCACCCGGTCCGTTTACCGCACACCCCATTACTGCAACTGTAATGTCAGCGTCTATTCCTTGTAAAAATTCTTCTACTTCTTTTGCCATAGGTATTAAATCTATTTGTGTTCTCCCACAAGTTGGACATGCTATTAATGTTGGTGATTTTTTATATAAGCCGCAATTTTTTAATATTTCTTTAGCTACTTTAATTTCTTCCACAGGATTATCTGAAAGTGAAACTCTTATAGTATCGCCTATTCCTTCTCTCAATAAAATTCCTAAACCTATACTTGATTTTATAGTACCACTAAAAGCTGTTCCAGCTTCTGTTATTCCAATATGTAATGGATAATTAAATTTTTCACTTGCTTTTTCATAAGCCTCTATACATAAATCTAAATTAGAAGCCTTTAGAGATATACATGTATCATAGAAATTTAATTTTTCTAATATTCTAATATGTCTTAAAGCGCTTTCTACCATACCTTCTGCTGTAGGTTTTCCATCATATTTTTTTAATATTTCTTTTTCAATAGAGCCTGAATTTACACCTATTCTTATAGGGATTTTATTTGCTTTACAAGCATCTACAACCGCTTTAGTTTTTTCTTCACTACCTATATTACCTGGGTTAATTCTAATTTTATCAACACCACTCTTAATAGCCTCTAAAGCAATTTTATAATCAAAATGTATATCTGCTACTATTGGTATATGGATTTTTTCTTTTATGCTTTTTATTGCTTTTGCATCTTCAATATCTAAACAAGCAACTCTAATAATTTCACAACCTGCTTTCTCTAATTCTAAAGTTTGTTTTACAGTAGATTCTACATCTTTAGTTTTAGTATTAGTCATTGATTGAATAACGACCTTATCTTGTCCACCTATTTTTACGCCGTTTACATCTATTTGTCTTGTTTCATTTCTTTTATACATAAATATCTCTCCTAATATTATAATTTTTTACTTCTATAATAATTTTTGAATATAAGTTTTTGAATAACTCTAATAGCCTTATTCTGCAAAACTTATATATAAAAATAAATTAATATATATAAACTCTACCATTCTTTTTAATATTTTCTAGAATAAATTTCATATCTTTACTTGGGATGGCTACACACCCTGCTGTTGGCCCATTTTTAATGCAATGTAAGAAAATAGCACTACCTTTTCCTTTTACACATTCTTTATTATATTTTATCTCTATTGCATATTCATACGCTATATTTTCATCTATTAAATGTTCATTTTTAATATCTTCCCAGTCTTTTTCAACTTTTGTAGTATCTATAAATTGATTATAATATTTAGAATTTTCATCACATACCCAGTACATATTTTCATTTAGCTTATAATAATCTAAATTAGTTTTCACATCATCTTTTAATCCAAAAGCTATACCTATTTCGAATAGACCTACAGGCGTTTTTAAATCTCCTTCTTTTTCTTTTCCTAAACCGTTTTTTCCAACAAAACCTTCAGTTTCCATAATAGTTATCCACATATTATTCACTTTTTCACACATTTTAACTTTAGCTTTATTCTTATCTGCTTTAACTATAATTACTTGAGATTCATTTTTTAAATTTTCTAAAATATCCACTAAATTAACTCCTTATTAATAATTAAATTTTTTATTATAACATAGCTATTATATTTTTTAACAAGCAATTTTTACCTTTTTATAATATTCCTTAAGTTATTGCTAAGTTATATAATCCATTATTTTAATCTTAAATAACCTAATTCCTCCCAAAAATTATATGCTAAATTTAATCTAAATAGAACTTTAGGTTTTGCACCAGCTCTGTTTTTATCTACTACACAAGCGTAGTATCTGACATCTGGGTCTTCAAATTTTTCTAAATCAAAAAACTTAGTATCTACTTCGTTCAAAGAATACTCGTAATCTTTTAAATATTCATTATGAATTTGTTTACATAGGCAAAGCGTATCCAAAACTTCCTTTACAGTTCTACTTGCAGACAAATCATTAATTGTTAAATTAATAGGTAATGTTGGACCATCTATTAATTGCAAAGTTGAGCATATAAACATACCAAAATTTTGAGCTAAATTTGAAAGTATAGTTGCAGTTTTCTTAACTTCTTCGGCATTACCAATGTTAGCCGTATCATTTTTTAAAGTATCATAGAAAATATACTCTATATGTTCTTTATAATAATAATTCATTATTATTTTTTGTAACTCGTCATTTGTATGATCTGTTATATTGACAAAATACAAAGAATTTTTAATTTCATTATCTACCCAATCTGTAACTTCTATTGTTTTATTAAACTCTGTAGAAATTTCTGATAATCTTTCTGCAAAATCCGCTTGAGATTCGCCTTTTTTCTTTATAACAAATCCGTCTTCATCAACCTCTACATCTATACCTATATCGGGTCTAAATTTAAACTCCAACAATTCTCCCTCAGATTTCCTTATTTTAACTCCATGCAACTTAGCAAATCTTTCGTTATTTAAAATTGTAGTTATTAAACATAATTTCATTTTATCTTCAGACATTTCGTTTGAAATTAAAAGTACCTTCTTTTTCTCTACAAAAGCTATAGAAGCGGCAAAATTCATTGTAAACCTACTTTTACCAGCGTTTGAAGGCATTGCGAAAGCCATTGTTTCTCCTTTTCTTACACCTTTAAATACGCTTGTTAATATAGGAAAAGGTAATGGTAAACCGGTTGTTAAGTTGTTTTCACCTTTTATTAAGAAATCTGTTACATTATCATTTAATATAGATTGTTTGAACCTTTTTGTAACAGTTACTTGTACAATAGCACTTTCAACTTCTTCTATAGACATTTTATCATATAATTCATAATTTATAATATCTACAATTTTATTTTGTACGTCTTTAATAGGCATTCCTAGATAATTTTTTCTTAATATAAACAATTTACGTAGTTCTACATAAATTTTTTCCATATTATATCTTCTGCCTAGAGCATCTTGCTTTACTTCAATTTTTAATGCATTTATTTCTTCTGTTACATTAGCAAAATTAAATTTCTCTTTTGCAATTACTGGGGTATATTTATCGGCATCTGTGAACAATATCATTTTATATATTTCTAATAATCTTAAATCTGCAAAATAACAATCATCATATAAAATATAATATTTAGAAATACTTGGTAAATCATTTAAAAGCATCCCTATATATTGGCGTTCTATTGTAGTACTTCTTAATTCTTTAGGATATATATTTTGATACTTTTTAACTTCATCTTCTTCATCTTCAGTTTCTTCTTCGCTTCCTTCATTTACTTCTTCTTCATTTTCTTTTTTTGGTTCTTCTTTTTTTATTAAATCCTTTTCATCTATACCTTCTTTTAAAATTCTTAAAGCTACTCTATATTCTTCTTTTTGTATATATTTTTTAGCTTCGTTTACTACATCTATATTATCTTTATTAATTTGAATTGAATTTAACATTTCAGATAACTCATCTATCTCATCTTTCTTTTTTGCCATAATATAATCTCCTTTCAAATTTACATATAATATAGCATATTTTAGTTTTTTTTGCAATAATTTTGAAAGTGTTTTAAAAACTTTTAGTTACTGGATAATGGTTTTTAATAAAAAAATCTTTGGAAGCCAATATTAGTAACAGTTTTGTAATATAATTGTAA
>CALXUC010000043.1 GCA_944391575.1 uncultured Clostridia bacterium
AGAATAGATCTTAGGATTATTTAATCCACTAAATATACTCTCTTTTGATACGCGTAATATTCCTGTCATACATGATAGTTTTAAATAATCATTACTTTTTAAAGCCTCTCCAAAAAAGATATTTATAAAATTCATTACTTCGTTATAAAATCCATTTAAAAATCCTGCTTCTATTGGCGCATCATATTCATCTATTAAAATTATTACTGGCTGTTTGTAATATCTATATAAATATTTTGATAAGTTTTTTAATGATAATTGGTATATCCCTTCTTCTGCAGTTAAGTTTATTATATTAGCAATTTCTATTTTTTCGTCTTCTTCTAAAATTTCTAAAATCTCAATATTTTCTCTATATAAGTTTTTAACTAACTGTTTTAATAAGAAATATTCTTTTTCCCAAGTATCAGCTTTTACACTTTTTAAATTTAAACTTATTACTGGATATTTTCCTTGTTGCTCTATTACTTTTTCTGATGATTCTTTTATTTTTAATCCATTAAATAAGTTTATATTTTCTTCTTTTTTCTTTATATTAAAATAATTTTCTAGCATACTTATTGTTAATGTTTTTCCAAATCTCCTTGGACGTGGAAACAAGTTTACTAATGCACCTCTTGTTAAAATATCTTCTATTAAATCTGTTTTATCTACATAACAATATCTACCTTCTATAACTTTTTTAAAATTATCTATTCCTATTGGAATCGGTCGTACATTATTTTTCATCGTCTCTACCTACCTTTCAAATCAGATATGTCTATTTTACTATATAATAAAAAAAATATCAATAACTTTTAGGTAACAATCAGGGAAATTTAGTTACAGTTTAGCAGGCATTTTAATAAAAGCTTGATATATAGCTATTTTTAGTCAAAACATAGCTAGGGTGTAACAATCCGGGTCTTGACTTGCAAATAGCTATATATCAAGCTTTTAGCAAGTATATACTGAATTGTAACAAATTTAATCATATTACAAAAATATTACAAAGAATAATTTGAAAAAAATATACAATTATGATATTTTTTCCAAATAAAAGTTTTTACATAGCCTTCGCTTTCAGAACATTCTTTTATGGTAAATTCTTATTTTCTTCTTCTAATAATTCTTTTCTATCTAATTTGTTATCATCTAAATATTTATAATTTAGCGCATTTTTTCTTGTGATTACTGTTTCTCCTAGTTCTTTTTCTAAATCATCACGTGTATTTTTAGCGATTTTTCCACCACGTTTTGCTATTTCTTTATTTTCTTTTAATCCATAAGGTTTATGTTTTTTTACCAGTTCTCTTGTTGCAATTTCACCTAAATCTGTTAATGTTACTTCTATATCCGTCATATTATCTCTTAAAGATTCTTTTCTAAGTCCTTTATATTCTTTATATTGAGAAGCTTTCATTCCAGACCATTCCTTATATATTTCATTTGTAAGTATTCCATATTCATAATCTTTTGTTATTCCGCTTTTTTTCCATACATCTGTTAGCTTACGTCTATCTACAATTCCATTCAACCTTTGTTTAATCCATTTATCATCGTATCCACGACTCCTATAATAATCAACTGCACGATTTATAGCAATTTCTGGATCAAAAACTTCATCAATTCTTTCTTTTCCCATTTGAGCAAGCCATACTTTAAAAGGCTCTGCTTTTGGACTTGGTACAGATTCTATTAATCTTAGAATTCCTTGAGTATCTAGAGCATCTGTTAAATAATTTTTTCCATCCTTTTGAGATTTCATTTTCAGTTGCACGATTTTTTCGTGCAACTGGCTTCCTTCTTCTTTTAGTCTTCTTTTCAAATCACTCCAATAATTTCTTGGAATGTTACTATTAGTTAACGCTCCAATTACATCTACTACACTAAAATAATATTCTTCCTTTTCACTGTCCCATATACTTCTTATTTCACTACCTTCAAAAAGATTTGAGATAGTTTCTAACTTATTATCTTTCATATTCATCATTCCTTTATTTAAATTATTTTATGTTAAAATATTTTAACATAAAAACATTTGTTTGTAAATAGTTTATGCTAAAATTTTATATTACAATTATTGCATTGTTATTAAATCATTGATTTTTTACTATTAATACTTGCAACAAAAATGTTGATTAAAAAACAAAATATTCAAGAGATTATAAAGTCAACAGGTTTATTAGTAATGTATTAAACTACAATATACCTCATATATATAAATAGAGGTGTTAGTTTAAAAGAAAAAACTTTCTAACTATGTATGCCTTTAAAGCGAAGCGAGAAAGGAATGGATTTTATTATGATACAATTAAAACCTTTAATAATTTTTGCTAGTATTTTAAATTATAGTATTTATTTACTTAATTAAATTACAAAAACAAGATGAAGCAATATTGCCTCATCTTATTTTGTTTAAAATTTTCTTTGGTTTTCTTCTAAATTTTCTAATTGATTAATCCTTTTTTGCTTTTTACATTTTTCATTAGAATTACTCATAATAAAAGTCCTTTCAATGAGATTATAATATAAAAATTAAGCTTAAATTTAAATATTATATTTTTAGTTTCTGCATTTTTTTATTTTTTATTAATTATATTTTTTGAAATTTTGAAAAATTTTGCTAATTAAAAGCTTGAATTTTATGTCAACTTATGTTATAATTATAAATGTACCTTATTTTATTTTTATTGCTAGAGTATAATTATCTAGCAAATTATACAACAATAGGAGATTACTATGTTGTATTGTAATCAGGAACTTCGGGCTGAAGAACGCACTTTTGAATTTGGCTCGATTTACCAAGTTAGCA
This sequence comes from uncultured Clostridia bacterium, assembly GCA_944391575.1. GTDB lineage: Bacteria > Bacillota > Clostridia > TANB77 > CAG-508 > CALXUC01. The sequence goes on from CALXUC010000043.1 coordinate 2,795, forward strand.
TGGGTGAATATGGCAGAGGTAGAAAGCTTATTGCTTTAACTTGCCCCAATGGAACTATTGTAAAAAATGGTATGAACAATAATATTACTATTGGGCTTACCAAAAGTGGGAAACCTCGCATTATTGACCGAGAAGATGACAAAAATCTTTTCTTACTGTTATCTTCTAAAGGACAATACACAAGACGCGGAAATGGAACTATTATGGTTCCTAAAAAGCAAATCCAAAACTACGCAATATTAGCAAGAGGAAACGGTGCTGATGGCGACGCTGGTCGCATTGGCCACTGGGCTTGTATCCTACTAATGATTAACAATCTCAGTGAAAAAAATATCGTCCGCATTCAGAAAGGTGGGGCTGGATATGGAATTCCTCCATATTTTCTTTTGATAGAAAAGAGGGTGGTTTTTCAGTGCCCGGAAAACAACCTCGAAGAAGCGTGCGAAATTTTAGGGTTTGAACTTCCTAATATGGAAGCCACCAGTTGGATTAACTTGTAATTGCCTGAATTTTAATTAAAACCTTAAATTAAAAGTCCAGCTCAAAAAAGAGCTGGATTTTTAAATTTTAACTAAAATTAGCTATATATCGAGTTTTTATAAATTTTTACTAAACTGTGACATTTCATTTTTTATTTTTACTATTTCCTCTTGATTTTGCAAAAATAATTTTTTTAATTCTAGTAATCTTTCATCATTTGGATCTATATTACTTTTTTTTAAGCTTTCTAATTTACGACATAATTTATTAAATTCTTCTACTTTTAAATTAAGTTCCATAGTTAATCCCACAAGTTTAGTTTGCTTTAGATCCATCATCTTTCAAAACCTCCATCATCCTTCTCTTTTTGGACTCTTTCGTATAGAATAAATTGTTCACTACTCATTGCATCTTTAAAATTATATCCTCTTGGAACAGTTAAATTTAAAGTTTCTTTTTTAAATCTTTCTACTTGTTTTTTTAATCTATTAAATCCCATTCCAATAGTAATTTTTTTCATTGGTTTATTTGGATTTTGCTTATCATATTCTTGGATGAAAGCTTTTAATCCTCTTTGAAAAGCTTTAAAAATCATTTCCCTTTCTTTTTCTTCATTACTTTCTTTTTTGTCGCGATACCTTCCTGGGAAATCACATTCATTTTTTCTATATTCTTCATTAAGTTCAAAATCATTAATTACAGCATAACCCGCATCTTTATTTACATATACAGTTCCTTTAGATACTATATCACCTTTTAAGTTTCTCACAACTAAATTTTGTACATCTTGAGCTAAAATACTTGCAATCACTATATTTTTTCCGTAGCAATTACTTATTATTGAAGCACAGCAATTACAAAATATTCCTATTATACTATTACTTGGATCATTTTTATTGAGCCATTCATATGTAAATTGTTTTTCATATAATTCTTCTATCATTTCTTTTGCGTTTATTAACTCATCCTTAGTTCTATTTTTTATCTTTTCTATACTTTCCAAAATACTTTCTTCTTTCAATTCTTTTCCTAATATATGTTCTGGAATATTTTTCTCTTTCATCTCTTTTCTTAACATTGTTGCATAATCAAATGAATTTTGAGTCATTCCTACGGCTGAAAATATTTTAGCAATATCTTTATTTTCATCAGTTACACCCAAATATTTATGATTTAAAGAATATCTTCTAAAAGCCTCTTCCCAAGAAAGTTTCTTAGGCTTTCCATTTTCGTCTAAAATTTTTCTATATGATTTCGCTCTATCGTAATCACACATTACTTTCGCAAAAATTCCTGGATAATCTTTTTCCATATTTAATAATAATTCTACGTTTGGTAAATTATTTTTATCTCCATTTTGCATAGACAAAAATTTTAAAAATCCTTGATTAGGTTTAGTTTTTAACGGTATATTATAAAACAAGTTTTTATATTCTCCGTATTCTAATTTTATCTGATTTTATTAATCTCATAAGCAAAGTGGAAGCTTTTTGCGCTAAAATGGTCTCAGTTTCTCTGCCTCTTTTATCTAATAATTTTTCTGTTGAAAAGCAGCCCAAAACTTCAGCAAATTTATAAAAACTTAGTTTTTCATCATCTGAAAAAGTTGACAACATTTCATTTGCATTAGGAACTTCACTTTTATAAAATCTAAAATCACTATTCTTACAAAAATCTTCAACTTTTTCATTTTCAATTAATGCTTTTGCATATGCATATGGTATATTAAATTTGCTCTTACTTAATTTTTCCGTTAGAGCCGCTAATTCATCTAATTTACTGTTTTTTAATAATATATTATAATCAAATTTTTCAAAAGCATTTTTAATATAATCTAAGTTTACTACACCTTTATCTTCTTCTTTTTCTCTAGGAAACTCTTGTGAAAATATTAAATTTCCATTTCTATTTTTATATGTATATTTAAAATTTACACCTTCAAAAGCACTTTGACTAATTGTTTCTACACCTTGATGTATTTCTAATTTTTTTAATGTTACACATCCATTAAAAGCATTATCTAATATTTCTATTTCACTATCTGGTATAGCATACTCTATAATTGGTTTTCTTGATAAATTAAAAGCTTCATTCAAAAAATTACATTCGCCAGTAAAATTTCCACCAAATTTTGCTGAATATTTTTTTACACCATTTTCAGTTATATTTCTTACATCTATTCCGTTAAGGAAGCCACGTAATGTACTATTTTGCCACAATAACATATTATTATCACGAACAGTAGGGTAAAAAGTAATGTTTGAAGTAATTGCATCTTCAGCCCTCAAATCAAAAAATGTTGCCTCTCCATTTCCATTAGGATTTATGCTTTGTGGCATATTATTCCAATTTCTGATTACAAATGAAATTGGTTCTACTTTTACCCATCTCACACTTCCAACTTGTCCAGTTAAAATCCCATCAGAATAATTAGCATTATTAAATCTAGGTGCAGAAACAACACGAACGTATCTACTACCATTATATTCAAATTCTGGACTATGTTTTCCGGCATATAACATTCTTGTGTTATTAACTCCATTTGTAGAATACCATCTTCCTGTAGCAGAAATTTCATCTTTTATTTTTCCACCATTATATAATGTTTCCAAAGTTTCGCTTAATTTTTCGTCAACTTTTGTTTTCGGATATTCTCCCAACTGTAATGTATGATATATTATTTTTCCATTTAAATCCTTAACCTCTTTTATATCATATTTTCCGTCTAATATATCTGGAGAAATTTTATATCTTAAAGAAGGACATATACTTGCAGGCAAATTATAAGGTACATTGCATAAAAAACCTGCATTGTCTACGCAATGTACACTTTTATTAACACCAGCAGAACGTAACCAACAATAAGTAGTCATTTTACCCGTACGTGTTTTTGTATCGGCATACAAATATGAATTATTCATAATAGTATAATCAGTTGGCGATATTCTCCTATTACTTTCTATCCTTTGGCTTTGGTACTGTTCCTCAAAACTATCTAAATATATTAAATCTGTTGTATTAAAATTTTTATTTCCGACTTTTTGATTTTCATCAGAATTATCAATAGTAGTAGGAATAATCTGATTTCTTAAATCTTTTCTTAACATTAATTAGTCTCCCCTTACTTATTACATAAATCTTAAGCAAAAAGACTCATTATATCTTCTTTACTCAATTTATTTATAAATGTTTGATTTGTATCTAATACATTATCTATTAAAGCTGCTTTCTTTTCTTGCAATTCATTTATTTTTTCTTCTATAGAATTTTTAGTTATTAATTTATATACTTGTACATTATTTTTTTGTCCTATTCTGTATGCTCTATCTGTCGCTTGATTTTCTGCTGATAAATTCCACCATGGGTCATAATGTATTACAAAATCTGCTCCTGTTAAGTTAAGACCTGTTCCACCTGCTTTTAATGATATTAAAAAGATTTTTATATCAGGATTTTTATTAAATTCATCTACCATTTTTATTCTTTCATCTACTTTTGTTGAACCTATTAATTTATAGTAATTTATATTCATTTCTTTTAGTTTTTTCTCAATAATATCAAACATAGATGTATATGTTGAAAATAACAATATTTTATGGCCTGATGATATTCCATCTTCTATTAATTGTAATGCTTGGTTTAATTTACTACTTTCGCCTTGATAATTTTCTATAAATAATGAAGGATGACAGCATATTTGTCTTAGCCTAGTTAATAGTGATAATATTTTTATTTGTGATTTTTCAAATCCTTGTGTTTCTATTTCTTGCATTATTTCTTTTTTAGTTTGTGCTAAATAAGATAGATAAAGTTTTTCTTGTTCTCCTTCCATTTCGCTTTTCATTACTGTTATTGTTTTATCTGGTAATTCTGTTAATACTTCTTTCTTAGTTCTTCTTAAAATAAATGGTTCTATCATTGTTTTTAAACGTTTCATAACATCTTCATCTTGGTCTTTTACTATCCTAGTTTCATACTCACGTTTAAATTTTGCATATCCAAATAAATATCCTGGCATTATATAATCAAATATAGACCATAATTCTGCTAAAGAATTTTCTATCGGAGTACCTGTTAAAGCAAATCTAGTTTCTCCATTTAAATCTTTTAAAGATCTAGCATTTTGAGTATTACTATTTTTTATATATTGTGCCTCATCTGCAATTATATATCTAAAATTTATGTTTTTTTCTATATATAAATCTATATCTCTTTTTAATAAATCATATGATGTAATTATAACATCATTTTCTTGAATTTTATTTATTAAATCTTTTCTCTCCTTTAAAGAACCTCTTATTACCATAGATTTTAAAGAAGGTGCAAACTTTTCTATTTCATTTTTCCAATTTAGTGTTAATGAACTTGGCGACACTACTATAGATGGCAAAAATTCTTTTCCTTCTTCTTTACTCTCTTTTTTGCTTTCTAAAATAACTGCAATAATTTGTAAAGTTTTTCCAAGTCCCATATCATCTGCTAATATACCGCCAAATTTATATTTATCTAGTACTCTTAGCCATTTATAACCTGTTTTTTGATAAATTCTTAAAGTAGCATCTAATTCTTTAGGTATTTGAATATCTTCATCTATCTTTCCATTTTCTGTATTTATTACTATTTCTTTATATGCCTTATCTTCCGTTACTTCTAAATTTTTCATATTATCTAATAATTTATTAAGATACAAACTTCTATTTACTGGAAGTTTTATCTTTCCTTTAGATAAAGAACTATAATCAACTTCCATTCCATCTGTTAAATCTTCAATAAAATTTAAATCGCTATTATCTTCTAAACTTAAAAATTCTCCATTTTTTAAACGGTAATATTTTTTCTTTAATTTATATTTTGCTAAAATATCTTGCAACTCTTTCGGGTCAAAATCTAATCCTGTTAAATCTATATTTAATAAATTATTTTGCACCTTTACTCCTAATGAAGATATTTTAGGTTGCCTTATTTCTCTTTTTTTAAATTCTTCTGATATTAACACTTCATAATTTTCCATATAATAATTTATACTATCTGTAAGGAAATTATATATATTATCTTCATTTTTCATAATATATGATTCGTAATTTTTACTATATACAAAACCGTCTGCATTAAACCTTTTAAAAACATTTCGTTCTGTCGCTTTATCTCTTGGTATATTAGGTATATTATCAGAAAACGGTTCAAACTCAATATCATCATAGCAGAATTTTACAGAAGCCAACACATCAGCCTTTTCTGTTAAATCTAAATAAACTTTTACACCTAATTTTTTAGGTATATATTGTTGTTTAACATCTTCTGATACATTTTCAAAAGAAACATTATCTCTTACTTTAGGCAAAATATTATTTACAAAACCTATTAATTCATCTTTTTCAAAATAAAATTCTTGTTTTTCTCTCACTTCAAAAAGTGACACCAATTTAAAAAAGTCTTTGTATTTATTTTTATCATATTCATACACATTATTCTCACTAATTGTGTATATTTTATTTATTCCCTTTAATATTTTTACATTTTCTTTACTTAATGATAATTTATATTCATCTGTATTTACTTCTTCTAAATTGAATTTTATATTTCCCTCTGTTTTAATAAAATTTAAATTTACTTTTTTGCCCTCTAATTCAATCATATATGACTTTTCTTTTAAAATGTTAAAAAATTCGTCTACCACATCATCACTCAAAATTAAATTAGAACTAGGTATTCTAGAATTACTGTATGAAGCCCTATTATCTAAAGCAACATTGCCAAAATATATAGCTTGTCCATACTTTAAAATAAATTTTAAAAAATCTTTTGAAGTATTAGTAAAATTTTCCTCAACGTGTTTAAATGCTAAATTTTCGCCATATTTATATACTTCCTTATTAGTATAACTTACGTAAAATTGTTCTAGACTTTTTAATTTATACATTTTTTTATTTCCGATTTTAAAGCTCAATTCATACTCATTATATCTATTCAATTTTATTACAGGAATAATTTCTATATTATCTGTTAAAGGAACATTTCCTTTTTCCTCTATAAGTTCTTTTGTATTATCTACAAATTCTTCTTCTGAAAATTCATCTATTATATGATTAAACATAAGCTTGTCTCGTTCTTTTATTTCTTTTTCGATACTTTCTTCTATTATTTTTTCATATTTTGGATTATAATTAAGCTCTAGTAGCACAGCTAAAATATGCTCACACTTTTTATATGAATACAAATTACAATTACAAGTATAACCATATAATATGCTTCCGTCTTCTCTATTTACTCTTATTTGTACACGATTTTGTTGTGAAATTCTATCTGTTACAGTAGCTGTTACAGTCAACACCTCATAATTCCAGCTTAAATCTAAATTACTTATTTTTACTCTATGATTATTATATGCTTGTTCTGCTTTGATACTCTTATTACTTCCTAGTTCTCCTTTTATTTCATTAATTACCGCTTCTTTTATGATCATTAATCTCGCTCCTTAAATTCAATATTACATATCCTATATTTTTAAAAATCTCGATATTAATTTAATGGATAATATTATATCATAAAAAAGCTTTTTTTTCAATCAAAAATCATAACTACTAGTAAATTTTGCAGCTACGCTTTCGTAAATTTCTTGAAGTTTACAGAAATATGCAGTAATTATCCTTCTATCTTCCTTATATGCTTTTAAGCCTCTATAATAATCTAATTTAGAATCGTCTAATACTATAAATGGGGTTATATCACTTCTCAATGCTTCTTTAAACATTAATATCCTTCCTATTCTGCCATTAGCATCGGCAAATGGATGTATAGTTTCAAACTTATAATGTAAATCTATAATATCGTTTAGATTTCTATTTTCGTTGCTCTCATAATTTTCAATTAAATTATTTATATCTTTTTCTATATTTTTAGGTGAACTTATGTCATAATTAACATATTCTAATTTTTGTTTTCTATATTCTCCAAAAGTATTTGAAAAATTAATCTCTTCTTGAGTATTTTTTTTCAAAATTTTATACATTTTTTTAATAAAATCTTCAGATAATGGCATATTAATATTATCTAAAATATAATCAAATAATATAAAATGATTATACACCTCAAAAATATCATTTAAATTATATAATTTATTACTTTCAGATATAATGGCATTTTCATCATAAATAGTTCTAACATCTGTATCTGATAACGAAATACCAGCTAATTTACTTGAATTATACGCAAATTCTAATTGTGAAATATAATAAAAATTATTTCTACATTTATTGCTTTTTTGCTCTTGTAGTAAAGTAAAAAAATTAATTTCACCCATAAAATACACCTCTTTTATATTTTACTACATTTTTTTAAAAAAATCTATAAAAGTATTGCTTTTTTTTATTAATTATAATAAAATTATTTCAATTTATATTTATTAAGGAGGAAATAGAATGGAAGAAAAGGATAACAAATTCATTATAATTTTAGTTATAGTATTAATAATGGTTATAGCTATTGTAGGGCTTCTAGCTTGGGGATTAAACGATTCAAAAAATGAAAACATACCTTCACAAACACAAATAGAAGAAGATAGTATGTTAACAGGAAGTAAATATGTTACTGAAGAGATTAAAGGATTAAGAATCAATAATAGTGAAAAAGTTAAAGAGACTAAATATTTAGACGGACTTGAAATTAAAATTACTCAATTATCTTCTATAGATAATCGTACTACTTTTTTAGGAACAGCTAAAAATACTACTGATGAGAGAATTGAAGCATCTGACATTATTTTAATTATTTATGATGATAAAGGAAATGAATTAGCTAAGGAAAATATTGGTAATGTTATTCAACCAGTAGATGCTAATCAAGAAATTGAATTAAATATATCTATTACAAATGATTACGCTAATGCTTATGATTTTAAGCTTGAAAGAGCTACTGAGTAATTCTAGCCTATTTTTACAATAATTAAAATACGCATCAACAGATATTTTACAAAAGCTTAATTGTATAGTGATTTTAAATAAAGCGCTATACAATTAAGCTTTTCATTTATATTTCGGATATTTATATTTTTTCCAATTTTTTATCTATTAATTCCTTTATAGAATTAAACGATTTTATTTCTATCTCGTAATGTTCTACTGGTATATCTTTTACTTCTATACCTTTTCTATCTGCTATGTCACCTAAAATACTTTCTGCCCACCATGGATTTTTTACGAAAACAGGGCCTAAAGTATTTGTGAAAATTAAGTTTTTAACTCTCGCACCTTCCGTTTTATTACCATTGTCTCCATACCCATATTTTATATTACCTAAAACTTGTGTTTCATTTACATCAAAATCTAACATATGTATTTGTGAGCCTATAATTTCTTGCTTATCATTTATTGAAAAATATATATCGTCACCTATTACAGAATTTCTTTCTTTAGAATACATATTAAAGAAGTCCAGTCCTTTAACAATTTTGCTATCTTCTAATAATTCAATTTCTTTTCCAAATATACTACCTGTAGTTCCTATTACCAGTATATACTTATTACTTGCTATATATTTTTCAACTTCTCTTATGTCATCTTTTAATCTGTCTAAAACTTTTAAAGCTACTTTTAATTCTCCTGGGCTAAATAACATTATATCAGCTTTTTCAAAATCTATTTTTTCATTAAATCTTTCTATTTTTGTTACATTTAAAGTTAGTCCCATCTTATCTGCTACTTTTCCTAAAGCTAAAATATTTCCCCTGTCTCCATGCAAGTTTAACATATCTGGGTACATCCAAAATATATTTATAGTTTTATCTTCCAAATTATTCAAACTCCTTATTATTTTCTAAAATTTTTTTAATTTGCTTGTAAGGTTTCATACCTGTTATTAAATATACATTATCAGTTTCGATGTTATCTAATTCTTTTATAACTTCTTCAATATTATCTGAATCTATTGTTATTATTTTATTTTTATCGACTCCTGCATATATCATTCTATTTGTCGTGTCATAAGCTACAGATTTTGAAAAACTTACGTATTTTTCTACTTCTGTTGAAACGACATCCTTTAAATTGCAATCCCAAAAGTAAAACGTATTTGTATATGTTGGTGGAAAGTCTTTTATTTCAAATAATCCTATAAATATTGCTTTTAATGATTTATCTTGTGCTATATCATTTAAAGCGTTTTGCAACGTTTCTGGGTTCTCTTGCTTCATTCTCATATACTTAATTTTTTTATTATTATATATAAATTCTTCTCTTCTTTCATATGGATTTATAAAAGTTTTAAAGCCTTCTTTAATTGTTTCTACAGGTATTCTAAAATATCTACATACTGCTATATTTAAAGCATAATTATATATATAAAATGGAGTTTCGTAATTCACTTCATATATTTCATCATCACATTCAAATGTTTTATTTTCATAATTAATATTTCTTACTAAAACATTTGGTCTTTTTTGGCTTTCAAATTCACATCCGGTGCAATAAAAATTTCCTATATTTTCTAAGTTAAAATAATTATATTTTATTTTACTTGAACATTTAGGACAAGGCATTGATACTTGAAAGAAATCATCTCTTTTAAATGTTCTTACATTTTGTTCTAAACTATAATATATAACTTGTCCAGCTTTATCTTCTAATCCTTTGCTTCTTGGTTCTTCATTATTTAAAAATAATGTCATTTGATCTGTTATTACTGAAGCAATTTTTCTATAAATAAAATCTGGGTCACCATTTCTTTGCACTTGGTCTTTTAAAAGATTTGTAATACATAAATTATTAGCAGGTAAATATTTATGTATTTCTTGCATACTTCTTTCATCTATTTCTAATACCATAAATTCTTTATTAAAAATTCCTGCTAATGTCGAATTTTTTATTAATAATGTTGCTATACCACTTAACATATTTGAACCTTCTAAATTAGTTGCAACTGTTTTTCCAGCATTTCTCAAAGAATGTGCAAGCATGTTAGTAGTACTTGTCTTTCCATTAGTTCCAGTTATCATTATTACTTTATCATAATCTATATCTTTAAATTTTGATATAAAATTTTTGTCTAACATTAATGCTATTTTTCCTGTTATCATAGTACCGCCATTTTTTCTAAATATTGGTATTATTTTATTTACTATTTTTAATAACCATAATAATGGATAAAATAAAATTTTTCTCATATAACTGTCTTACTCCTTATTATAATATTTATTTTATTATAATCCATAACTTACATTAATTAATTTAAAAACTAATAATACTATGAATTATAAGATTCTATTCTTCAACTTCTAAAGCTTTTATTATTCTTCTTTCTTTTAATCCATTTGTACATGTTATTAAAGTTACCTCTTTTTGTCCATGTGTTATTTGAGATGTTGGTGTTGTATCACTTGATTTTACTGTATAATGGCTATACACTTCATATTTAATAGTTCTTCCACTTAAATCTGTTATTTCTATTATATCTCCTTTTTCTAATTTATATAATTGGCTAAAAGCCCTAGTATTTGTATAATTATGACCTGCTACACATAAATTTCCTACTTCATTAGGCTCTGGTCCCCAAAATTTACACACAGATACTTTTAATAAATCTTCTGTAGTTTCATCTAATATAGGATATTCTAATTCTATTGCCGGAATTCTTATTATTCCTACTATATCATATGTTTTTCCGTTTGTTGCTACATATTGGCTCTCTAATGGCTGTAATATCTCAACATTTGGATCTATAAAACTTATGCTTTCATCTACTGGAATTTCTTCTATGCCATCTCCTGATACACCTACTTCTTCATTATCTAAATATACTACTACACTCGGTGCCATAGTTTTATCCTCTGGAGAACCTGCCACTATAGAACTTAAAATTTCTTGTGCTAGCTTTTCATCTTGTATTCCTTGATATTCTCCATATATATAATATGAAACTAACATACATACAATAAATACTGAAATAAGAAGATAACCTTTATATGCAACTTTTTTCTTTTTTAATTCAGGTGTCATATATATTTTACCTGTTACTAATAATTGATTCATAAAAAACTATCTCCTTTCCACAAAAACTAACTAGATATATTATATCATTTTATATTAAAAATTAAAAGAGATTTTTTAAAAAATTTCTTAATATTTGTTACTGGATAATGGTTTTTAATAAAAAAATCTTTGGAAGCCAATATTAGTAACAGTTTTGTAATATAATTGTAAC
>CALXUC010000044.1 GCA_944391575.1 uncultured Clostridia bacterium
ATTAGTAAAGTCGATTGTACAAACATTTAAGTACAAAAAATTAGGAGGTAAAAAGGCGATATGGAAAATTTAGAGATATATCAAAATATAGCATCTAGGACTGATGGTGATATATATGTTGGAGTAGTAGGTCCGGTAAGAACAGGAAAGTCAACATTTATTAAGAAATTTATGGAGTTATTAGTACTACCAAATATTGAAAATTCATATAAAAGAGAAAGAGCAATAGACGAATTGCCACAAAGTGCTAGTGGAAGAACCATAATGACAACAGAACCAAAATTTATTCCAAACGAAGCAGTTGAAATAACAATAGGAGATAATTTAAAATTAAAAGCGAGATTAGTAGATTGTGTTGGGTATTTAGTAAATAATGCATTAGGCTATTTAGAAAACGATGCTCCTAGAATGGTAAAAACACCTTGGTCTAATGAGGAAATGCCTTTTGAGTTAGCAGCTGAAATAGGAACTAAAAAAGTAATAGAAGAACATTCAACTATAGGAATTTTAGTAACTACAGATGGCACAATTACAGATATAGCTAGAGCAGATTATATAGAAGCAGAAGAAAGAGTAGTAAGAGAATTAAAAGCTATAAATAAGCCGTTTTTAATAATATTAAATAGTAGTGAGCCATATTCAGATTATACAACTGAATTAGCAAAAAAATTAGAAGAAAAATATGGAGTATCTGTATTACCAACAGATTGTGCAAATATGACATTAGAAGATATGAACGGAATATTTTCAAGAATTTTATATGAATTTCCTGTTGAAAGAATTAATATAAATTTTCCAAGATGGGTAGAAGGATTAAATGAAGAACACTGGCTAAAGAAACAATTATATGCAGAAATAAAAGAAAATTTAGGTTCAATAAGAAGAATAAAAGAATTTAGAAGAGGAATAGGAGGAATGAGTAATTCAGAAATAGTAATAGGAGTAGATTTAAAAGAAATTCAATTAGGTAATGGATCTATAACTTTAAATATAAATTTAAAAGAAGAATTATTTTACAAAGTATTAACAGAAATCTCAGGAGTAGAAATTAACAACGAGGGAGATATGTTTAGAATAATATCAGAATTAGCAGGTGTAAAAAAAGAATATGATAAAATGGCTTATGCAATACATGAAGTAAAGGAAAAAGGTTATGGAATAGTAACACCAACAATGGATGAATTAGAATTAGAAGAACCAGAAATGTTGAAACAAGGAACGAGATTTGGAATAAAATTAAAGGCCAAAGCGCCATCGATTCACATTGAATATATCAAACAGAAATGTAATATTCACAAGAAGGAAAAAGAATATACCAATGGAATTTTCTTACAATGTTCAATTATTTATAGCAATATAAAGCACCAATTATGGTGTTTTATTTTTTTTCTCTTTTTCTTTAAATAATTCTTCAATAGTCGCTTTAATAATTGCTCTTGCCTTTAAAAGCTCTTTTTCTCTAATATAATTATCTCGCCTAGCTAATTCGTATAAATATTCGTCGAAAATTTTAGAATAACGTCTATCTAATTTTATCTTAATAATATTATACTTTATTTGTTTTTTTAATTCATACCATTTTAGATTTTTAATTTTAAGTTTTATATAATTACGGTGTTTATTTATAACTTTTTCATATTTTACAATATCTTTTCTCATTTAACATTTTCCTACTTTTTATAATTTTTTATATCTCCTTTTATATGATGTGTCGTACGCAACACTTTATGCAAAAAAATAAGTTATTATTGTATTAAATTTATATAAAAGGAGATAATAACTTTATGAAAACCAAGAATTTCAACGGTAATCAAAATATTATTGGTCAAAATATTCAAAAATACAGAATTATGAGGGGAATGTCACAAAGAGAATTAGCTGATAAAGTAGCGTTATTAGGTGTAACATTGTATAATTCAGATATTTCACGTATAGAAAATAACACTTTATTTATAAGAGATTATGAACAACTTGCCATATGTAAAGTATTAGGAATTTCTATAGAGCAATTATTTGAAAATTGCAACCAATATTTTAAATAAAAATTAAATGAATTTTTATTTTCTAACATTATAACTATAATTTGATTATTAGTCAATATATTAACTAAAATTATATAGAAAATTTTAAAATAAAAAATCGTTTTTTGTTTTGCTTTATGCAAAACAAAAACGGTTTTTATTTTAAATTTCTCTCATAATTCTTTTAACTTTAGCGAGGATTTTAATGTTTTCCTTATTATAAGTTTCCTTTGAAAATATATTGTTTTCAGGGTATAAAGTTATTTTGTCTTCTTTAAATATTACACGTCTTACAATATTTTGATTCTTTTCTTTGATATACACATATACAATATCCATATCTTCATATTTTTCTTTAATCTCAACTTTAAACTTATCATTTTTTTTTATAAGAGGTGCCATAGAATTGTCTATCATTGTGTATTCAAAGATTTCTGAAAAATTAAATTGAATTTTACCATTATTAGTTATAGTAAATTTGTAATTTAATTCATTAATATTTGTTTTATTATCTAAAATAGAAATTATTAATTCTGACATTGACTTTTCTCTCAATTTTTTAAACGCAATACCATTATCTAAAGAATTAGATAATATATTTTGAGAAAATAGAAGACCTTTATAAAACAATTCATACAAACAGTCTTGCATTACTTTATCGCACTTATCAAAAGAACTTTCAATTAATAAAAGTCTTTCGTCAACATCACATATTTTAGATATTGCCTTTGAAAAATCATCTGAAGGTATTTTACAATTTCCGTTTAAAACTTTATTTATATAGCTTCTACTATAATTTACTCCTATTGTTTCAAATTTGTTTAAAATATCGCTTGTAGATAATTTTTTACTTGAAATTATCTTATTTATTAAATCTGTATAAGGCATAACTTACTCCTCCATTTTATATATTAACATAATTTGGAGGAATAATCAAGGCTCAACTTGTTGTGAATTTTATAAAATCTATTGTTTAATTAGACCTTTCCATATTATAATATCTTCAATAAAAATCGAGCTAGTTTGGTTTAATAAATATTAGTTTTTAGATTTTGAGGTAATTAAACTAACTGTTGGCACGCCCTAATGGAGTGATTTTGTGTGTTACAATTAAATATACGAGAAACCTAAAAATGTACTTATTAGTTTTTGAGTTTCTCGGCGTAAAGCATATAACACACAAAATTTAATAATGCAAGGTTGCCCGAAGGGTCGAAAAAATTTTTTATTTAAAAAATTTTTGTAGCCTTGCATTATTAAAAACGGAATGGGCGGGAAAGCAGTTTTTAGGGGGCGACCGTACTATTAGTAGCCCCCACAGCCCCAAAAACAGAAAATTAATAAATTAAAAAAAAGGAGGTTTTATTATTAAATTCATATCAAATATCGATACAATTTATGTATTAGTTGATGTAAAAAATTATGAATTAAATTCAAAAGATATTTTAAAGTACTTGCAAGAAGAACAAGAAAAGGCAAAACTAACTGCCATTAGTAATGCCTCATATAAACACTTTATTACCATTAATAATTTAAAGTTCAAACTATTATCTCACGGCACTAAAGGTTATGCCTATATTTTACACAATAATGGTTATGAAGTCAAGATAGCTCAATATAAAAGTAAAATAAAATCTTGGTTACCAATTCAAGTAAGAATAAGTTCAGAATATTTATGGTTATACGGATTAGAAAATTCTTGGTCACTTATTTATAATTGGATAGTAGAAACATTTGGTAATATAGAAACAGAAAAGGTATGTCGTTTAGACTTATGCACACACGTATCTGATGTTGATTTAACAACTAATTGGGAAAATTCTTATAAAGGTACATTTAAAAAAAGAAATATGTTTCTAACTAATAATCAGATTAATTCAATAACGTTTGGAACTAGAGACAGTAAAAATATATATTGCAGAATATATAATAAAACTTTAGAAATACAAGAGAAAAAACATAAAACTTGGTTCTATGAAATTTGGAATAAAAATGGATTAAATTTTGAAAATGTATGGAATATTGAATTTGAAATAAAATCTGAATTTTTACGCAAATATGAATTATATACAGTAAATGATATTTTAACACATTTGAAAGATTTATGGTTACTATGCACAAGTAAATTTTTAACTAAAATAAATAATGATAACGCAAAAGTTGAACGATGTTCTATAAATTCTGAGTGGTTAGAAATTCAAAAATGTTATAATAATTTTAAATCTAGCCCACTAATCGATAAAAAAATAAAACAAGATTATGACGCAAATGATTTAATACCTACTATTATGGGTTATATAACTTCATACTGTGCATACAAAAAAATATTAGCTATAGATGATGCAATAAATGATTTAAAAGAAAATGGAAAAAAATATTTTACAAAAAAGAATACTACGTTTGAAAAAGAAGTCAAAGAAAAAATTAATATGATAGGTGTTATATGAATCTCAAAATAAGTAGTTCTATTTTGAAATTGTATATCATAATCTTAAATATGAAAGGCTGGTGGTTTTAGATAATGAAAAACGAGAAAGAAAAAGAACACCAAAAAAATATGGAAGCCTTTATATTGGAAGTGAAATTATCTATTAATCACTTGCTTTTTGAAAAAGGCTACATAACTGAAGAAATGTACACTAAAGCAAAAGAAATTATTATAAAATCTTAAATACATATATAGCTTGCAAGTAAATATATTTCTTGTAAGCTTTTTATTTGACAAACATAAAAATATGTATTATAATAATACATATCAAACAGAAATGTATCAATGGAGGTATTAATATGGATTTGTATACAATGCGTAGTGAAATAAATAAGGGAAAATCTATTTATGAGCTACCTATTAGAGTTACTTATTACGCTCGTGTTTCTACTGATAAGGACGAGCAAATAAATTCTTTACAAAATCAAATAAATTATTATAGCGATTTTATTAAAAGCAATAAAAATTGGATTTATGTAGAAGGATATATTGACGAGGGGATTTCTGGTACAAGTGTATCAAAACGTGATAGTTTTTTACGTATGATAGACGACGCAAAATTAGGAAAATTTGACTTTATTATTACAAAAGAAATAAGCCGTTTTTCTCGTAATACATTAGACAGTATAAAGTATACTCAAGAACTTTTAAAACACGGAGTAGGAGTGTTTTTTCAATCAGATAATATAAATACTTTATTGCCTGATAGTGAATTAAGACTTACAATAATGTCTAGTATAGCACAAGACGAAGTACGTAAGCTTTCTGAACGTGTAAAATTTGGATTTAAGAGAGCCATAGAAAATGGCGTTGTACTTGGAAATAATAAAATATGGGGATATAAAAAAGATAAAGGAAAACTTGTAATAGACGAAGAACAAGCAAAGGTGGTACGTTTAATTTTTGAGTTATACGCTACAGAGAATATTGGAATACGTTCTATTGCTACTGAACTTACAAATAGGGGATACCTAAATACAGAAGGAAATCCATTTACTTTTTCAACAATTAAAAATATTTTAACAAACCCTAAATATAAAGGATACTATTGTGGAAGAAAAACTCATAAATATGATTATAGAAATAATGATAGAAAAGTATTTGATAAAGACGAATGGGTAATGTATAAAGACGAAGAGGACGTACCACCTATTGTTAGTGAGGAATTATGGGACAAAGCCAATAGAATATTATCTAAACGTAGTAATTTAATTAAAGGCGATAAACACATAAGCTATAATAACAAATATACTTATTCCGGGAAAATTGTATGTGGAAAGCATAACTGTAGCTATCAACGTGGATTATATCGTTATCCTAGTGGAAATAAAGAAATATGGCAATGTAAAGAGTATACAAGTAAAGGAAAAAAGGGGTGTGATATGCCTATTATATATACTACAGAACTTAATCAAATTATGAAACAATGCTATGACGAAATTGTTATTAATAAAGCAGAAATAATTCACGAGTTAATAAAAATATATACAGATTTATCTCAAAAATCTAATATTACACAGGATATTGCAAAATGTAAAGTAAATATAAATGAAATTTTAAAAAGAAAAGATAAATTATTAGATTTATCTATTGCTGGTAGAATAAGTGACGAAGAATTTGAAAAACGTAATACTTCTTTTAATTCGGAAATAGATACGTTAAAAGTAAAAATAAAAGAATTAGAAGAACAAGAGAAAACTAATGAAGAAATAGAGGAAAGTATAGAAACATTACGAAAAGTTATTGCAAAGGAACTTGATTTTGAGGACGGTTTTAATAATGCTATTATAGATA
Source organism: uncultured Clostridia bacterium (assembly GCA_944391575.1). Classification (GTDB taxonomy): domain Bacteria; phylum Bacillota; class Clostridia; order TANB77; family CAG-508; genus CALXUC01. The sequence goes on from CALXUC010000044.1 coordinate 6,304, forward strand.
ATTTATTAGATAGAATAGAAGTATATAAAACTGATGAAAAAAATGTAATAGATGTAAAGGTATATATAAAATTAATTGAAGATACTTTAGAATACCGTATAAATAGAGGAAGAAAAAACACTTCTATTTGTAACAAGCAATACACATGATAAGAGCGGACATCGAAACGGAGGTAGCTCCAATAGTAGGTAGTGAAAAACAATCAGAAGAATTAGTAAATTATCTATTATCTGAATTCGAGAGTGATCCTAAAAAAATATGGGAATCTAATATCTTTGGTAAAAGCTTACATGAACTCGTAAATGAAGGATTACAAAATAAATTAACAAGAATGCCAGAGGATGCTCAAGGAAAAATTCAAGAAACATTGGAAAGGATTATAAATGAAGGTAGTGGTGGACTTATTTGTATAATATTATAGGAAGTTAAAAGTATAAAAAGCTTAAAAAAATGAGACATTTTATAGTCTCATAATATTTAAGCTTTTTTATTATGCCATAGCATTTAATTTTTTAGCTAAATTTGATTTTTTTCTAGAAATAGTATTTAATTTTAAAACACCTTTTGAATAAGCTTGATCTATTTTTTTAGTAGCTTCTACTAAAAGTTTTTGAGCTTCTTCTTTATTTCCAGCTTCTACAGCAGTTTCAAATTTCTTTACAGCAGTTTTATAAGCTGTTTTTATCATATTATTTTGTAATGTCTTTTTTTCTATTACATTAACTCTTTTCTTTGCTGATTTAATATTTGGCATTATTGCACCTCCTCGTAGGATTTTAAAATTTACTTCATATATTGTAACATAAATTGGCAACATTTGCAAGTGCCTTTATCATTCTTTTTTAATTTCTTCAAGCTGACTTGTACAATTTGGGCATCTAGTAGCATTAATATTAATTTCGCTATAACAAAATGGACAAGTTTTAGTAGTAGGTTTTTCTTCTTCGACAGTTTTTTTCTTTCTCACTAATTTCTTATTCTTCTTATCTATTTCAAAAGTTGGCATTTCATCTAAAGTTTTATGTAATTTATTAATATATTTAACTAATAAGAAAACTGTAAAAGCAATAATTACGAAATTAATAATATTGGTAATAAAAGTACCATAATTTATGCTAATCGTTCCAATCGTTAGTTTTAAATTAGTAAAATCGACTTTTCCTGTTAATAAAGAAATAGCAGGTGTAATAATATCATTAACTAGCGAATTTACTATTTTTTGAAAAGCGGCGCCTATTATAATACCAATAGCTAGATCCATAACATTTCCACGCATGGCAAACTCTTTAAATTCTTTAAGCATAAAAAAACCTCCTTTAATATATAATAAATGAAAATTAATAACTTGTCAAATTTTCTTGTGTTTTAAGTAATAATATGTTAAAATAAATATATAATATTTATTAAAGAATGGAGGAAATATTATGATAGCAATAGCAAGTGACCATAGAGGTTTTAAAATGAAAGCAGAAATAATGAGATATTTTGATGAACACGAAATAAAATATAAAGATTATGGAACATTTTCAGAAGAAAGTACAGATTATCCAGAAAAAGCAAAAGAAGTAGCCTTAGCGATACAAAAAGGAAAAGCAGAAAAAGGAATTTTAATATGCGGTACAGGTTTAGGAATGTCAATAGCTGCTAATAAATTTAAAGGAATAAGATGTACAGTATGTTATAGTGAAGATGTTGCAAGATATGCCAGAAAACATAATAATAGTAATATATTGGCATTGGGAGCAGAAGTAAACACAATACCAGAGGCAATAGAAATTGTAAGAATTTGGTTAGCAACAGAATTTGAAGGTGAAAGACATAAAATGAGATTAGAAATGATAGAAGAAATTGAAAATGAAAATTTTAAATAATTATTTAAATTAAAATATTAAGAAAGTACATTTAATATGTGCTTTTTTCTTTTTGGAAAATAAAAAAGCACAGTTGTTAACTAGAATTAAACTGTACTTAGTGTGAGTTAACGCAGTGTTGTTGCGTGTTGGAGCGGGAAACGAGGCTCAAACTCGCGACCTTCGCCTTGGCAAGGCGACGCTCTATCAACTGAGCTATTCCCGCATATTTTTGTCTCTCTCAAGAACATATTTATAATACCAAAAAAAAATTATTTTGTCAAGTGATTTTGAAAAATAATTTTAAAAAATGGTACAAGAATATGATACCCAGTATTAAAATGGCAAATAAATTAAAAGGTGCAGTATTTACTGCACCTTATTGAGGTTATACGTTAATTTTCTTCTCTAGATTCGCTAGAAGAAGGAACATTCCTATTTCTAAAGAAAAATATCACTATGACAACACTTATAAGTGCTACCATAAAGAAAACTTCAATCCCTAGAGACAGGATTACTAGATTTCCTAAGAGCCATAATACAAACAAAGTTCCAATTATCAAGAGAACACCTTGTCCTCTAGTAGCCAACATGAGGATAATAAAAAGTATTATCCAAGTCCAGTCGTTATAGAAAATGTTCTCTAAAATTCCTTCATTCGGATCATATAAAGATCCAAAAAAGCTTGAGACATTGTCTACAAGATTGTTAGGAAAGTGGATAACATTATTCCAAACGATTCCCCAGTCGTTTCCTAGCCACCATATTGTAGCTAAAATTGCAATAATCCACCAAACATACCGCCTTCTAGTAATAACTAGTGCGATAACAAAAAGTCCAACCCATAACCATGGGTTGCTCCAAAGAGTTTCGTATAACATATAATCCTCCAAATATAAAAGGTTGTAATACTATTATATCATTTTAATTATGTAAAATCAAATGCTCAACTTTTTTTACATACCACTTGTTTTTTTCAAAAAAAAGTTATATAATAATGCATATTAAAAAGCAGAAAGGAAAGGTATAAAAGTATGGAAGTTAGTAGAGAAGAAATTTTGCATATAGCAAATTTGGCAAATTTAAATTTAGATGAGAATGAGATAGATAAATATATTCTTAATTTGCAAGATATATTAAATTTTGCAAATGTAGTAAATAATGCTCCAATAGATGGACTATCAGAAACAATAGGCGCAACAGAGAATTATAATGTATTTAGAAAAGATGAAGTAAAAGAGTATAAAGATATTGAGGGATTATTACAAAACGCACCGGAACAAGACGAGAATATGTTTAAAATTCCTAAAGTTATTAATTAAATTATATTGGAGGTAAATTATGAGCATTGTAGATTTAACAGTACATGAATTAGTAGAAAAATTAGAGAAAAAAGAATTGACTATAACAGAAATAAATAAAGCTTATGCAGAAAGAATAAAAGAAAAAGAACCAGAAGTAGGAGCATTTATTTCTGATTTAAGTGAAGATGCTTTAGAAGAAGCTAAAAAGATAGAGGAAAAAGTAAGTAATGGTGAAATTAAAAATGAAAACCATTTAGCAGGTATTCCTATTGCTATTAAAGATAATATGTGTGTAAAAGGTACTAGGACAACTTGTGCTTCTAAAATGTTAGAAAATTTCGTTGCACCTTACGATGCAACAGTTATTGAAAAATTAAAAGCAGAAAATTTAACTTTTTTAGGTAAAGTAAATATGGACGAGTTCGCAATGGGAGCTTCTACAGAGTATTCTGCTTTACAAAAAACTAAAAATCCATGGAATTTAAATTGCGTACCAGGAGGTTCTAGTGGTGGTAGTGCTGCTGTAGTAGCAAGTAAGATGGCACCTTGGGCATTAGGTAGTGATACAGGTGGCTCTATTCGTCAACCGGCATCATTCTGCGGAATTGTTGGGTTAAAACCTACTTACGGACTAGTTTCAAGATATGGTTTAGTAGCGTTTGCATCTTCATTAGACCAAATAGGGCCTATGACGAGAGACGTTAGAGATAATGCTATGTTATTAAATTTAATAGTAGGTCATGATGAACACGATTCAACATCTATAAAAACAGAAAAGAAAGATTATACAAAGGCATTAGTAAACGATGTTAAAGGTTTAAAAATAGGATTACCAAAAGAATATTTTGGAGAAGGTATAAATGAAGAAGTAAAAGCTTCTATAGATAAAGTTATTGAAAAATATAAAGAATTAGGAGCAGAAGTAGAAGAATGTTCATTAGATATTGCTGAATATGCATTAGCAACATATTATATTATTGCGTGTGCAGAGGCAAGTTCTAATTTAGGAAGATTTGATGGAATAAGATATGGTTATAGAACCAAGAATTTCAAAACTTTAAAAGATATTTATAGAAATTCTAGAACAGAAGGTTTTGGAGATGAAGTTAAAAGAAGAATTATATTAGGAACATATGTATTAAGTTCTGGATATTATGATGCATATTATAAAAAAGCTCAACAAGTACGTACATTAGTAAGACAAGAGTTTAATAAAGCATTTGAAAAATATGATTTAATATTAACACCAACATCACCAACAACAGCTTTTGAAATAGGAACAAAATCAAATAATCCATTAGAAATGTATTTAGCAGATATTTGTACAGTATCCATAAATATAGCAGGAGTTCCAGCAATTTCTGTACCTTGTGGTACAAGCAGTAAAGGACTTCCAATAGGTTTTCAATTAATAGGAAAACATTTTGATGAAGAAACAATCTATAGAGCAGCATATACTTATGAACAAAATACAGATTTTAAAGGATTGGAGGGGTAGTATATGGCAAGAGAAGATTATGAAGTAGTAATAGGATTAGAAGTTCACGCAGAGCTTTCAACTAAATCTAAAATATTCTGTTCATGTTCAACAGAATTCGGAGGAGATCCAAATACACATTGTTGCCCAATTTGTATGGCGATGCCAGGAACACTACCAGTTTTAAATGAAAAAGTAGTTGAATATGCAGTAAAAGCAGGATTAGCAACAAATTGTGAAATATCAAGAAATAGTAAAAATGATAGAAAAAATTACTTCTATCCAGATTTACCAAAAGCATACCAAATATCTCAATACGATATGCCATTATGTGAAAATGGATATGTAGAAATAGAGACAGAAAATGGACCTAAAAAAATAAGATTATTAAGAATTCATATAGAAGAAGACGCAGGTAAATTAAATCACGACCCATATAGAGGCGGAAGTTTAGTAGATTTAAATAGGGCAGGAGTTCCTTTAATAGAAACAGTATCTATGCCTGATATTAGTTCATCAGCAGAAGCGGAAGCATATTTAAGAAAGCTAAAATCTATATTTGAATATATAGAAGTATCAGACTGCAAAATGCAAGAAGGTTCATTAAGAGCAGACGTAAATGTTTCAATTAGAAAAAAAGGTGAAACTAAATTAGGAACAAGAACAGAAATGAAAAATATGAACTCATTTAAGTCTATAGTAAGAGCAATTGAATATGAAATAAATAGACAAGTTGAAGTTTTAGATAATGGTGGAGTAGTATCACAAGAATCATTAAGATGGGACGATGCTTTAGGAAAAACATTCTCTATGAGAGATAAAGAAGATGCTCAAGATTATAGATACTTCCCAGACCCTGACTTAGTTGCTATAAGATTAAGTGATGAGTATATAGAAGAAATAAGAAGAAACTTACCAGAGTTACCTGAAAGTAGAAGAAAAAGATATATAGAAGAATTTAAATTACCAGAATACGACGCTAAAATGATAACAGCTTCTAAATACTTATCTAATATGTTTGAAAAAGCAGTAGAAATCTGCAATAATCCAAAAAGTGTTAGCAACTGGATAATGTCAGACATAGCTAGAATATTAAATGAAAAAGAACTAGAACCTTCAGAAATACCATTCACAGCAGAAGAATTAGGAGAATTAGTAGTTCTAATAGATAAAGGAACAATAAGTTCAGCAATAGCTAAAAAAGTATTAGACGAATTATTTGTAAATCCTAAATCCCCACAAAAAATAGTAGAAGAAAAAGGTTGGGTTCAAATATCAGATGAAGGCGCTATAAAAGAAGTAGTATTAAAAGTATTAGAAAATAATCAACAATCAGTAGCAGATTATAAAGCAGGAAAAGATAAAGCACTAGGTTTCTTAGTAGGGCAAGCTATGAAGGAGACTAAAGGTAAGGCAAATCCACAAATGCTTAATAAAATGTTCTTAGATGAGTTGAAAAAATAGTGTATAATAATAGTAAATTTAGTAGTTACTGTATGATGGCTAATAAGTATAATCGTTTGAAAATACTAGTCTTAAATTGAAAATCTCGGCTTGTAAAAGAATATAGAACTTCTAAAGCATGATTGTGGCACCCTTCCGCTCGCGCGAACCCTTCCCGCAATCATGCTTAAGAATTTCTAATATTCTTTTACTGCACATTCAATTTTAATTTAATCCTAGTATTTTCAAACGTTTTAAGAAAATTACTATTATATAGTAACTTTAGTAAAAAATAGCAAGAAAGCTCGCTTGCTATTTTTATTTTTTTATAGTACAATGTATTAGAAAATAAAACGGTTAGGAGAATTATAATGCAACATTTTTTTATAAATAAAAATCAAAAAGAAAGCGACATAATAAAAATAGTAGGAAATGATGTAAATCATATAAAAAATGTGTTAAGATGCAAAGTTAACGAAAAAATAGAAATTTCAATAATTGAAACGGAAGAAAGATATTTAGTAGAAATATTAGAATTGAATAACGAAAATATAATTTGTAAGGTAGTAGAAAAAATAGAAGAAAACTTTGAATCAAATCTTAGTCTAAATATCATACAAGCATTGCCAAAAGCTGATAAAATGGAATTAATAATACAGAAATGTACAGAATTAGGTGTAAAAGAAATAACGCCGTTAGAATTAGAAAGGTGCATCGTCAAGTTAAGTGGAAAAGATGTTAATAAAAAGCTAGAAAGATGGCAAAGTATTGCAGAAACAGCTGCAAAACAATGTAGAAGAAGTATAATTCCAAAAGTAAATAATTTATATAATCTTAAAAACATAGAAGAAATTATAAAAAAGAATGATTTAGTAATATTAGCGTATGAAAATGAAACTGAAAATAGTTTAAAAGATGTTATAAATGAATTAAAATTTAAAAACTTACAACAAGAAATATCGGTTGCGGCTTTAAGTAATTTTAAAGAGGTAACAGAAATAAAAAAATCAGATAAAAAAAGAAGACAGGATAAGTATCGGAATTATAATAGGTCCGGAAGGTGGATTAGAAGAAAAAGAAGTAGAATACTTAAAAAAATTAGGTGTAAAATCAGTATCACTTGGTAAAAGAATTTTAAGAACAGAAACAGTTGCTATAGTGTTAGCTAGTATAATTATGTATGAGTTGGGGAATTTAGGGGAAATTTAAAAAAATGAACTTTAAGAACTGTGAATATTCTTTTACACCACTTCTATTTTAATTTAAACCTAGTATTTTTAAGTGATTATAGTTTTTACCTATTATACAGTAATGATGAAAAGTATAAAATTTAATAAAATGCTGTTAAAGACTTTCAGAAATGTCCGGTTTACAATTTATAAAATAACTAAGGTGGTTATCACAAATTGTGTGATTAAC
>CALXUC010000045.1 GCA_944391575.1 uncultured Clostridia bacterium
ATATACATATATGGAGTTATATTATTTTGGTTACAGAAATATTTTATTTTTGTAAATATTTTTCTAGGTATAGTAAAATTAATTCTGCCTCCATTGTATGTTAAATCTATTGGTCTAGGGTAATCCGTAGGTAAGTTTAATAATTCAGTATTTTGTATTTTATTAATCCAGAATTCTCTTTCTTTTTTAAATACATTATTATTAATAGCGTTATTTTCCCATATAGAATAATCTGTATATTTAACATTATTAACAGCAATTTCCTTATTATTATATATATCAGATAAATCTTTTACTAATATGTTAGTAGATACGCCATCAGAAATAATATGGTGCATATCTATTAATAAGTAATGCGTATTATTTTTATTAATAATCAACTCACATCTCATTAATGGAGCTTTAGATAAGTCAAATTCTTTTATAAAAGTTTTCTCATAACTTCCTATAGAGTGATTTCCTATATAGATAGGCGTTAAATTTATTTTTACACTTGGCAATATTTTTTGGTATATTCCCGTAGTATCTTTAACGAAATATGTTCTAAGGCTGTCATGTTTTTCTATTAATGCATTTAAAGCATTTTCTAGTCTTTTTATATCTATATTATTAGGTAATTTTATTATACAAGGCATATTATATAAAAGTTTATTGTTTTTTGCAATAGTGCTTGATAAATATACTCTTTTTTGTGCTGAAGATATAGGATACTTTTCTAAATTATCTTCATATTTCGGTATGTTATAGTAAACAGAAGTATCTGTTGTTGAAAGATAATTTGCAATATCTTCAATAGTATCTAGTTCAAATAACATCTTTATAGGCAAGTTTAAATCTAAGTCTTTTTGTAGAGCAGAGCATATTTTAATAGCTGATAAAGAGTCTCCACCAAGTTCAAAGAAGTTATCTTTTATACTTATATCACTAGGCGAAAGTTTTATAAGTTTAGCTATAAGGTTTATAAGGTATTCTTCAATCTTATTAGAAGGTACCACTATTTCTTTTTCTTTATTTTTTAAACTTTCTTCTAGTACATTTATTAAATAATCTTTATTAATTTTTCCATTAGCTGTGGAAGGTATTTTTTCTATTTCTATAAAGCTTACAGGTATCATGTAATATGGCAATTTAGTTTTTAAGTATTGCTTTAATTTAGAATGGTCTATGTCCTTACCTATAATGAAAGAATATATCTTTTTATTATGTATTAAGCTATAACTATATTCAAGATTATTTGAAAATTTAGATATAACTTCATCTATTTCTGCAAGCTCAATTCTATATCCATTTAATTTAACTTGCATATCTATTCTTCCAACATACATTATATCTCCATTAGGAAGATAGTATCCGTAATCTCCAGTCCTATATATTTTTTTATTAATATCTGAACAGTATATAAAACTAGCATCAGTTTTTTCTTTATTATATAAATAACCTTTAGCTAAACACTCTCCAGCCACACATATTTCGCCAACGTATCCAAAAGGCTGTAAAGTTAAAGTATTATTTAATAAGTAAATTTCGCAATTATCCATTGGTCTACCAATAGGAACATTAAAAATAGTACCAGTATTTGTATAAGTATATTTTTTGCATATACAATATATAGTTGCTTCAGTTGGCCCATAGCCATTAACTATTTCTAAATCTGGAATTAAATCTAAATACATATTTAAAATAGTATTTTTAATAGACTGAACTCCAACAAGTAATTTATTTAGGCTTATATTTTTAAATATTCTTAAATTATGATATACAGCACTTAATATAGTAGGTGGTATAAAAGTATACGTAATTTTTTGTTCATAGATATAATCGGCTATTTTTCTAGGGTCGTATATACTATCTTCAGATATTAAATGCAAAGTACAGCCGAAAAACATCGGAACGAATATTTCCTCAACATTAACATCAAAAGATGAGTTAACTACACTTAATGTTCTATCTTTATCACTAAAATGAGTTGTATAATTATTGTATACATTATAAACGTGATTAATAACAGATTTTTGGCTTACTTCAACTCCTTTAGGCTTACCAGTAGAACCAGAAGTGTATATAATATATGCGCTATTTGAAATATCAAAATGCTTTGGTGGAAGTATTTCCTCATTCTTATATTCTAATTCCTTTGCAAAAATCATATTAATATTGAAATTATTTTCCATTCTATCTTTGCAAATAATTAATTTTGCTTTACTATTTTCAAACATATATTTTGTACGTTCTTCAGGATAATTAAATGAAACTGGTAAATATATAGCACCAAGTTTTAATATAGCTAATATAGCAGCTACATACTCAATAGACTTAGGCATATATATTGCTATAATATCTTGAAAATGTACATCATTTTTAATAAGTTCTTTTTCTATTGCACATATTTTTTTATATAAATCTTGATAAGTTATTTTCTCATCTTCATAAACTAATGCTGTATGATTAGGGTATTTTATAACATTTTCATAAAAAATTTCAACTATGTCTTTATCTTTAGGATAATCTTTATATGTATTATTAAATTCAGTTAAAATAACATTTTTTTCTTCTGGAGTAATTATTTCGATATTTTCTAATGAAATATTAGGATCACTTTTTATTTGTTCAAGCATATAAAATAATCTGTTGTAGATACTATTAATATCATCTTCTGTGAATTTATTAATATTATAGTCGAAAATAAAGTTAAAAGTATTATTATCATCTAAATCTGAAATATGTAATTCCAATTCTTCAGAAATATTACCATTGAAATTCCAAACCGTATTATATTCTATATTAGAACTTCTTCTATTATTTTTTGCATTTTGGTAAGACAAAACAGTAGTATATAAATTATTAGAAATATTATATACTCCACGTATAGTATCTAACAAATCGTTATAAGGATATTTTTGGTGCCTAAAAAATCTTAATTGTTCCTTACCAATATTAAATAAATATTCTTTAAAAGTATAGTCATAATTAATATTTATTTTAAAAGGTATCGTACTAATAAACATTCCCATAGTATGTTTTTCTTTAAAATTACTTCTATTAAGTATCGGTGTACCTAAAATAATATTATCAGTATTGTTTAATTTGCTTGTATATAGGCCTAAAATAGCCATAAAAAGAGTATATGGCGAAGTCTTATTGTTTTTACAGAAGTCTTTAATAATATTTGTTTCATTTTCACTTAATGTAAAAACTTTTCTTTTCGCTTCAGACGAAGCGGTTGCTTCATTTTTATATTTTTTAGATAAAGAAGTCAATTCAGGCGCAGAATTAAAAAGGTTCATCCAATATTCCTTATCTTTATTATATTTATCACTATTTAAATATTCATTTTCAGATTCTATATACGTTAAATAAGATGGGGGATTTATATCAAGATTATTACCTGATAATAAATTAGAATAAATATCCATAATTTCGTCTATTAAAATGCTCATAGACCAAGCGTCAGAAATTAAGTGGTGAAGTTTTGCGATAAAACCACCCTTTTTTTCATTCTTAAAATTAAACATTACAAATCCGAAAAGAAATGAATTAGAAATTTCAAAAGGCTCTTTAAAAAAGTTGTTTGAAAATTCTTTCAACGCATTTTCATCATTAACTTCCACATATTTAATGTCGTAATGAGTAATTGGCGCAACGTATTGCAAAGGCTCTTTTTGAGATAAATCTAATTTAAATCTTAAAGAGTCATTTGAAGATATAAATAACGAAATCGCTTTTTCTAATAAATCTCTATTTATTGGTTCTTCCATAGTAAGTGTACCGCCAACATTATTAATACTAGTATTTTTGTAGTATTCTTCTGTTAGCCAAATTGCTTTTTGTGGATTACTTAAATTATAGAATTTTGTTTCCATTTTAAAATCTCCTTATTTATATATTTTATTACACTTCAGTATTATACCATAAAATATGCGGGTTTTCAATAAGAAAGTGGAAAAAGGTAAAAAACATATTACGGTTCAGTAAAAAATTTATAAAAACTTGATATATAGCTATTTTTAGTCAAAACATAGCTAGGGTATAACAATTCGGGTCTTGACTTGCAAATAGCTATATATCAAGTTTTTGCAAAAGTTATATGTCTCTTATTGAATTTGTAACAAAATTATATTTTCTTGTTTAAAATATAAAATTTTGGAAAGAATATAATTAAATAAGAATAAGTGGAGGATATAGTTTGTCGAGGTTTATTAAGAAAGAAAGAGATATTAAAAGAATATTTATAACAATAGGAGTTGTGGCTTTAACAGCCATTGTAAGCGTTTTTTTGTATGATATGTATATTAGGATAGAGACAAATGGTAGTCATAAATTTGGTACATATACCATAAACACAGTATCAACGCAAAACGGAGAAAGTGAAAATAGTGGAGAAAATGTGGATAACTTATTGGAATATTATAAAATAGTTGAAAATAATACTATAAAAATATTAGAAAATGTTACAGATACAGTAGTAGGAATTTCTAAAATAAAAAATATAGGTAATAGTGTGTTTACATTAAATAGCGCAGAAGATTTGAACTTAGGTTCTGGAGTTATCGTATCTTCAAATGGATATATTGTGAGTAATTGGCATGTAACTGGAGATAAGTTGAGTAAATGTTATGTTACATTAGCGAGTGGAGCAAATTATGAGGGTACTGTTGTATGGGCAGATAGTGATTTAGATTTAAGTATAGTAAAAATTGAAATGATTAATTTGCCATATGCAGAATTGTCAGATTCAGATGAATTAAAAATAGGGCAAAATGTATTTGCTATAGGAAATCCAATAGGTTTTGAATTTCAAAGAACTGTTACACAAGGTATTATAAGTGCAGTTAATAGAACTATAAAGATAGAAGAGGGGGAAGAAGTTTCATATTTAGAAGATTTAATACAAACAGATGCAACTATAAATCCCGGTAATAGTGGTGGACCATTGATAGATATATACGGGAAAGTAGTCGCAATAAATACAATAAAAATAACATCAGCAGAAGGAATAGGATTTGCAGTTCCAATAAATTTAATAAAGCCAATAATAGAAAGTTTTGTAAAAACAGGAGAATTTAAAGAAGCAACTCTAGGAATGTATGGCTTTGATAGGGAAGTAATACCGTATTTAGATGCAGATATAAATTTTAATGGAGAAAAAGGCGGAATATATATAGCTAAAGTAGTCACAGACGGACCTTTATATAGAGCTTCAGTAAAAACAGGAGATGTTTTGCTAAAAATAGATGGAATAGATGTTAATAAAATAACAACATTAAGAAGTTATATATATACAAAAAAGCCTGAAGATGTAGTTAATTTAACGATTTTGAGAAATAATAGGGAAACAAATGTGACGGTAACTTTAAAAGAGAGACGGAATAAAATAGTTCTAGTTCAGTGAAAATTTTACAAAAACTTGATATATAGCTATTTGCAAGTCAAGACTCGGATTGTGGCGCCCTAGCTAGGTTTTGACTAAAAATAGCTATATATCAAGTTCTTATTAAAATGCCTGCCGAATTGTAACGAGTTGTTACTATAAAATAACGAAAAGTTATGTAAATATTGAAAATTTATAAAAAATATTGTATAATAGTAACACCACGTTTTATTATAACCTTGGAGGTCTAAGATGAAACAAAATCTTGAGCCTGTAGATGAACGTATAGTTCAAATTTGGCAAAAGATACGTGAAGCAGGCAAGTACTTGCCAAACGGTAATCTTTTAATCTACTTGGATTTTGAAGATTTTAAGTTTCTTGTAGTTAATAAGAAGGAATTTGAAAAGTATTTAAAATCGAAGGGTTGGGAACTGTGCTATCAAACGCAATATGATGTGGACGATGATAGTGACGAGTATAAGATGATGTTTAAGAAAATTAGATCTTTAAGGGGAATATTGTACAAAATGTTTAATAATCTTTAAAAATTTTGAAGATTAACATTTAACTAGATATCCTCCAGTTTATATAGCTGGAGGATATTTTATATAACTTAGAAATTTACAAAAATCTATAGTAATTTCTTAAAATTTGTAGTATAATATTTAAGAAAAAAATTTTTAAAGGAGAGAATTATGTTTCAGAAATTAGAAGCTGTAGAGAAAAAATATGAAGATTTAACTAAAAAGATAAGTGACCCAGAGATTATTTCAAACCAAACAGAATGGCAAAAATATATGAAAGAACACGCAGAAATACAAGATGTAGTAGAAAAATATAGGGAATATAAAAAAGTAAAAGAGCAATTAGAAGAAGCAAAACAAATGTTAGATGACCCAGAATTAAAAGAATTAGCGCAATTAGATTACGAAGAATGTAAGGAAAAATTGCCAAAATTAGAGGAAGAATTAAAATTTTTATTAATTCCAAAAGACCCAAACGACGATAAAAATATTATATGTGAAATACGTGCAGGTGCAGGTGGAGAAGAAGCAGCTTTATTTGCAGGTACATTATTTAGAATGTATTCAATGTATGCAGAGAAAAAGCATTGGAAATTAGAAGTATTAAACTCTAATGAAACTGGACTTGGTGGATATAAAGAAATATCATTTATGGTAAGCGGAAAAGGTGTATATAGTAAGCTTAAATTTGAAAGTGGTGTACACAGAGTACAAAGAGTGCCAGACACAGAATCAAGTGGAAGAATCCATACTTCAACAGTAACTGTAGCAGTGTTACCAGTAGTAGAAGATGTCGAAATAGAGTTGAATGAGTCTGATATAAAAATGGAAGTATTTAGAGCTTCAGGTGCAGGAGGACAACACGTTAATAAAACATCATCAGCAGTAAGATTAATACATGAACCTACAGGAATTGTAGTAGAATGTCAAACAGAGCGTTCACAATTTCAAAATAAAGAAAATGCTATGAGGATGTTAAGAACTAAAATATATGATATAGAAAAACAAAAACAAGATAGCGAAATAGCAAATGCAAGAAAGAGCCAAGTTGGTTCAGGTGATAGGAGCGAGAAAATAAGAACATATAATTATCCACAAGGCAGAATAACAGACCATAGGATAGGTTTAAGTATTTATCAAATGGAAGATTTCTTAAATGGAAATTTAGATGAGATGATTGATAATTTGATAGCAACAGATAGGGCAGAAAGATTAAAGAGGGAGGAATAAGTTTTAGCTATATCTGGAATGAAAGGAAGGTATAACTTATGGAAAATAATACTAAACGAATTCCAATAGGAATAGATAATTTTAAAAAGGTCATAGAAGATGGATATTGTTATGTAGATAAAACAGATTTAATCGAAGACATTTTAACAAGAGGAGCACTAGTAAATCTGTTTCCTCGTCCACGAAGATTTGGAAAGACATTAACAATAAGTATGTTAGAAAATTATTTTGATATAAAGAGAAAAGAAGAAAATATAAATTTATTTGGTGGATTAAAAATAGAAAAAGCACCAGAAAAAATAAGGGAAGAACAAGGAAAATATCCAGTGATAAGTTTAAATTTAAAAAGTGTAAAAGCTAATAATTGGGAAGAAGAATTTGAAGCGTTGAGACTACTTCTTTTTAAAATTTATCAGAAAAATTATGAAGTATATGATTTGTTAACAAATACGGAAAAAGAGATATATGATAGAATTATAAGTTTAAAAGCTTCTCAGAAGGAATATGAGTACTCATTAAAAAACCTAAGCGAATACTTATATAGATATTATAAGCAACCAGTAATAATACTAATAGATGAATATGACGCACCAATAGAAATGGGATTTATAAATGGATTTTATGATGATATAATAAACTTTATGCGAAACTTTTTTGGAGAAGCTTTAAAAACTAATGATTATCTAAAATTTGCTTGTATGACTGGTATTTTACGAGTATCCAAAGAAAGTATATTTAGTGGATTAAATAATCCAGAAATTTTTTCAATCTTAGATAAGCAATATAGCGAATACTTTGGATTTTTACCAGAAGAAGTAGATAAACTTTTAGAAGAGTATGGTGTGGAAAATAAGGAAGAAGTGAAAAAATGGTATGACGGATATAATTTTGCAGGGACCGAAATATATAATCCGTGGAGTATTTTAAATGTTATAAAAAAACATGAAATAAAGCCATATTGGGTAAATACGGGTGGAACTTCATTATTAGAAACAATGCTAAAAAATGCAGAAAGTTCTGTAAAAAAAGACTTAGAAGATTTAATGCAAGGAAAAACTATAGAGATATCTTTAAACGAAAATATTGTATATAGTGAAATAACTGGAAGTAGAGAAAATATTTTCAATTTCATGTTAATGTGTGGATATTTAACTGTAGAAAAAAAGGAAAGACGAGAAGAATATATAATAGGAAAATTACGCATACCAAATACAGAAGTAAAAATAGCTTTTAAAACAATGATAACTAGGTGGTTTGAACAAAATAGTGTAAGGCAAGAAATATTGGATTTACAACAAGCTATTTTAAAAAATGAAAGAGAAATTGTAGAAATAATATTAAACCAAATAATGGCAAAATCTATAAGTTATTTTGAAAACGTAGAGAATTTCTATCATGGATTTGTGTTAGGACTACTTGTAGATATGGGAGAGAATTATATCGTAGAGTCAAATAGAGAAAGTGGCTATGGAAGATATGATATGAAAATAGAGAAAAAAGACGGAAGCATTGGCGTAATATTAGAGTTCAAAACTGTAAATGAAGAAGAAAAAATGGAAGAAATGGCGGAGAAAGCTTTAGAACAAATACGAGAAAAACAATATTATATAGATATGAAAAAAAGAGGAATAAAAACTATATTGGAATATGGAATAGCTTTTAATAATAAAAAAGCTGTAATAAAGAATTTACCTCAATTTTAGCCTTAAAAAATAGATGATATTTAAGAAAAATAATAAAGAAAAGTATAAAAAATTAAAAATCGCATATCAATTTTAGTAAAGACATAAATAAGGAGATAATATAATTTTGGATACAATTCTTAATACAACGATATTAGGTTTAATTTTTGGTACACTAGGAACAACGTTAGGTGGAATTCTTGGTGCTACTATGAAAACTAAATCTAATAAATTTTTAAGTTTTATATTAGAATTTGCGGCTGGATTAATGGTTGCTATAGTATGTTTTGAACTAATACCAGAAGCAATGGAAGTTTCAAATATGCTTACAGTTATCATGGGAATTATTATAGGTGTATTTATAATGATTTTTTGTGATAATCTAGTAAATTATAAATACAGCAAGAAAAATGTATTTAAAATGAACTCATTAATAAAAACTGGTATTATAGTAGGAATAGGACTTGCAATTCATAATTTCCCAGAAGGACTTGCAATAGGTTCAGGGTTTAGCGCATCAACTAAATTAGGACTAACTTTAGCAGTAGCAATAGCTCTACATGATGTGCCGGAGGGAATTAGCATGGCAGTACCTATGAAAAATGGGGGAATGAAAACATACAAAGTAATTCTATACACTTTTTTATCAGGACTAACAACAGGAGTAGGAGCTTTCTTTGGAATATTAATAGGAACTATATCAGAACAGTTAATTAGTATATGCTTAGGTTTTGCAGCTGGAGCAATGCTCTATATAGCTGCAGGAGAATTAATCCCAGAATCTCATAAAATATATAAAGGTAGAATAGCGTATTTAGGAAATATATTAGGATTTTTAATAGGAATAATATCAACACAATTTTAAATTATTTGTATATGTTCTTTAGATATAAATTTTTGCAGAGTAAAACTATTCATAATAAAATAGAGTTAGAAGTTCTTAATATTTTTTACGGAAAGAGTTCAAGTTTACCTTGGAAGGGTGCCGTAAAAAATATTTAGAAATTCTACGAATATTTTATTTGATAGTTTACTCAAAAAAATTTATATCTAAAGAACAAATAATAATAAAAAGGAGCTAAATTATGCAAGAAAAATTAAAAGAATTAAATGACAAACAATATGAAGCAGTAATAAACACAGAAGGGCCTTCATTAATAATAGCTGGTGCAGGAAGTGGTAAAACTAAAGTATTAACATATAAAATAGCATACTTACTAAAAGAAAAAAATGTAAAGCCATGGAATATACTAGCAATAACATTTACAAATAAAGCAGCAAACGAAATGAAGGAGAGAATAGAAGCTTTAGTTGGTGATGTTGTAAAAGATGTGTGGGCAGGTACATTTCACTCAATATGTGTTAGGATTTTAAGAAATCATATAGATAGATTAGGTTTTGAAAAATCTTTTTCAATATTTGATACAACAGACCAAAAACATATTATAAGAGAATGTCTAAAAGAATTAAATATAGATGATAAATTATTTACAGATAAAAGTGTACAGTATGAAATAAGTAACGCGAAAAACGATATGCTAGAACCAAAAGCATACGAAACTAAATATTCAGGAGATGTTAGAAGAAGTAAGATAGCGGAAATTTATACTTTATATCAAAAAAAATTAAAAGAAAATAACGCTTTAGATTTTGACGATATTATAAATTTTACTATAAAAATATTATTAGAAAACCCAGACATATTGGAGTACTATTCAGATAAATTTAAATATGTATTAGTAGACGAATATCAAGATACAAATAAGTCTCAATTTACTTTAATAACGTTATTATCAAGTAAATATGGAAATATAACCGTAGTTGGGGATAACGACCAAGGTATTTATTCGTTTAGAGGGGCTGATATACAAAATATTTTAAATTTTGAAAGAGATTTTCCGGGTACTAAAATAATTAAATTAGAGCAAAATTATAGATGTACAGGTAATATCTTAAAAGTGGCTAATGAAGTTATAAAAAACAATACTAAAAAATATGAAAAAACATTGTGGACTAAAAATGATGAAGGCACAAAGGTAAATTTCTATAGAGCAGATACTGAGTATGACGAAGCGTATTATATTGTTAAGAAAATAAAAGAATTAAAAAGAGAAGAATATTACAAAAATACAGCATTCGCAATATTATATAGAATGAATACTCAATCAAGAGCAATAGAAGATATTTTAAGAAGAGAAAATATTCCATACAAAATAGTAGGTGGATTAAAATTCTATGAAAGAAAAGAAATAAAAGACATAACATCATATTTAAGATTAATAGAAAACAATTCACATAATGTAAGTTTACAAAGAATTATAAATGAACCTAAAAGAGGTGTTGGCAAAACTAGTTTAGATGAAATCTCAAAAATTTCAGCAGAAAAAGGAATAAGCATGTATGAAATAATTAAAAATGCAGCAGATTATGGGTTAAATAGAGTTTATAACAACACTAGAGAATTTGTAGATGTAATCGAAAACTTAAGTAGAGTAAAAGACGAAATGGAATTATCTGATTTTGTTAGTAAAGTTTTAAAAGATACAGGGTATATGAAAGCTTTAGAATTAGAGGATACGAAAGAAGCGGAAAATAGAATTGCAAACTTAGAAGAATTTCTAAATGTAGTTATAGAATTTGAAGAAGAAAACGCAGAAAATTCATTGCAAGATTTCTTAGAAAGCATAACATTATCAAGTGATATAGATGGAATGGACGAGCAAGAGGAATCAGTAACTTTAATGACATTACATAGTGCAAAAGGGCTAGAGTTTCCAGTAGTATTTCTAGTAGGAATGGAAGAAGGAATTTTCCCTGGATATAAATCTATTGGAGAGCCACAAGAATTAGAAGAAGAAAGACGTTTATGTTATGTAGGAATAACAAGAGCTAGAGAACAATTATACTTAACTTGTGCAAAACAAAGAACAGTATTTGGCTCAACAAGTTATAACCCAGTATCACGATTCGTAGAAGAAATTCCAGAAGATTTATTAGAAGGAAAAGAAGAAATATTCAAAAAGAAAGCAGAACCTGAATTTAAAGACTTAAATTATAAATGGGAATACAAATCTACTAATATGAATTATGGCACAAAGAAAAATATAGGTGTAACAGACGGCGTAAAATTAGGAATAGCAGCAATGCCATCATTCAAATCAGCTAGCGAATTATTAAACAGTAAAAAAACATCAGAAATAGATTTATCGCTTTATAAAGCAGGACAAAATGTATATCATAAAAAATTCGGTGAAGGCGTAATAACAAAAGCAGAACCAGAAGAAAACGACTTAAAACTAGATATAGACTTTGAAAAGAGTGGTAAAAAACGTCTAATGGCGAAATTTGCAAATTTAGAAATATTGTAATAAGAGTGTGATTATATGAGTATATATTGTGGAACAGATATTATAGAAGTAGAAAGAATAGAAAAAGCAATAAAAGAACATGGAGATGTTGTAGAAAATATCTTTTTAAACAAAATTTATACTAAAAAAGAAATAGAATATTGTGAAAGCAAAGGGCGAGCTAAATACCAACACTACGCTGCGAGATTTGCCGCAAAAGAAGCAATATTCAAAGCAATAAGTAATTTGTTAAAAGATAAATATGAGATCTCTTGGCAAAATGCAGAAATAATAAATAATGGTAATGGAAAACCAGAAGTAATATTCAAAAACATATCTAAAGAATTAGAAGAAAAAATAATACATATAGATATAAGTTTATCTCATATAAAAGAATATGCTGTGGCAATGGTAGTGTTAGAAAATTGTTAATAATTCAGAATTAAAGCTTGATATATAGCTATTTTTAGTCAAAACATAGCTGGGGTTAACAATCCGGGTCTTGACTTGCAAATAGCTATATATCAAGTTTTTATAAAATTTTTACTGAACTGTAACTAAAAGTTAATGGCAAATTTGGCGTGACGGTAGTATTTATAAAAATATAATAAAAATAACACTTACTAATCAACAGATAGTAAGTGTTATCTTTAACTACTTATTATTACCTAGAGCAATACTTATATTTTCAAAAAACTCAACAAGCTTAAACTTAAATTTCATAATAGTATTATCCTCAGAAACTATAGCATATTCCTCAGTTTCTAAATTTTCCTCAAGAGTCTCCTTAGATTCCTCAGGAACAACACCAGTTGTAATATCTACAAAGCAAAGAGGAGGAAACATAACGCACCACCAATTTTTCCCAGAGGCGTTCCCAATTTCTATTCTCAAGGCATCATAAAAACCACTAGGTAAAGAAATATCTCCGTATTCTTTAGTAGGAAAACTAAA
>CALXUC010000046.1 GCA_944391575.1 uncultured Clostridia bacterium
TAATACTAACTTTTAGTTATTATTTGCGAATACCTATATATAATACACTATTTTTTTGAAAATGTCAATACTTTTTTTTACTTTTTTGATAAATTTGTGTAAATTTTGTTAAAATTTTGTTAAAATTTTGTTAAAATTTTGTGAATAAAAAATAATAATATTTATTTATTAATTATATAATAAATAAATATTACTTCTAATTTACTTTTTAGATAATATTTTTAAAATATCAATTACTTGTTCTAGATCTTTATCAGTAGAATTCTTTAAAATATTAGTAATTTCTTCTAATCTAGCATTAATATTATTTTTAGTACTTTTTCTTAATAATTCGTCAGTTGAACAGTTTAAAGCATTTGCAATATTCACAAAATTTTCTAAACTTAGTCTTTTTTCACCGCGTTCAATTTGTCCCATATATGCAGTAGAAATTTTAGCAAGTTCTGCCAGCTTTTCTTGAGTTAAATTTAATTCAATACGTTTTTGTTTAATTCTAATACCTAAATTAATGTAATCCATATATTCCTCCAATTCTTTTTTTATTTGATGTTTAAAATATTATTTAATTAGGTATAATATTTTTATAAATTATTAATAGTTTATATTATAACAATTAAAAAGTGAATATGCTAACAGCATTAAAATGTTGCTAATAGTATTCATATATGCTATAATACATGTGGAGGTTGCCATGAAAGAAAAAGATGAAGACAGTATAGAGGATTATCTATATAAAGAAGTAGAAATTATAGTAAATGAATTATTTATAAAATTGAAAGATAATAATATTAATGTTCAACTAGAAAGAAATGAGTTAAATGAAAAAGAATTAAATATATATTTGGCTTTATATAAAGAATATGAAGAAAAATTAATTAATTTAAAAAATACAGCAATATTGAAATTTGGATTTATTAATAATTTTGACTATATATTTGCAAAAATTATACAAAATGTTGTAAAAAAACATAAGAACTATGAATGAATACATAGTTCTTATGTTTTCTAATTTTCTTCACTCTTTTTTCTTCTATATGTTCCAGAAATTAATTTAGGAATTGATGTTATTATTTTATAAATAGCCAATTTTATTTTTTTAGATAATTGATAAAATTTATTTTCCTCTCTAGATGTATGTATAGATGATTCTACATTATCAATAGAAACTAAATCATTTGAAACTTCTTCTAGTTCAAAAATATAGTTTTTACCATCATTATTATCCCAAACATTTAATTCGTTTTTAAAACAAAAATTAAACGTTTCTTTATCAATTAAATCAATTTCAGCTTGAAATCCTAAATCAGTCTTTTCCATTTTAACTTCATTTAAATTTTCCCATAATAATCCAAAACCATAATGGATATAAACCTCTTGAGAATTATCTTGAAAAAGTTTTCCAGTATAAGAAATCTTAACTTTACTATTTTGTGTTAACTTATCAGTATTAAAAAAAATATTTTTTACAAGTTCCATATTATTTTCTCCTTTTGTTTATCTCAATTTTTTACATTATATTACTTTATTAAAAAAAATACAAGTGTTTTTTTAAAAATTTTTAAAAATTATATAAAAACTTTTCCAATAATATAAAAATCGTCATCATTTTTAATAGTTATTTCTTCGTAAAACTTATTTTCAGCTCTTAATATAATTTTATCTTTTTTTATTATAAACTTTCTTATAATAACTTCGTCATTTAAACAAAAGACACCAATATCTTTATGGTTTAATGGGGCGTTAAATTCAACAAATACATATGAATTTTTTTCTAAAGAATTTTTCATTGCATCATCATTAACTCTTAATGCTATTGAAGCACTTGGGGCTTCTTGTGGACAAGTTATTAATCCGTTAATGTTATCAACAGCTAATACCTTATTATATGGTATATAATCAATTAAACCATATTTTTCTTGATCTTCGTTAATATTTTTTCCATATGTACACATTAATTGTTGATAAGGTACTTTTAAAGCTTGGCAAATATTTTTTAAAGCTTTTTGGCTTGGGTTTCTTTCACCTTTTTCAATATGTGTAAGATGACCGATGTTAATATTAGTAAGCTTAGATAATTCTGTTTTAGTCATTCCTTTTTCTTTTCTTATTTTTGCAATCATTTCACCTATCATAATTATAGCTCCTTTAAAAAATAATATGCATATATTATACAAAAAAAAATCGAATTTGTCTAGTAGTAAATAAAAAAAACGAAAAATATCAAAAAATGGTAGATATAATTTATATTTAAAATAAACTAGTTAGTTAATTACTTCTAGTAGTTACAATTCAGGATATACTTGTTAAAAGCTTGATATATAGCTATTTGCAAGTCAAGACCCGGATTGTTACACCCTAGCTATGTTTTGACTAAAAATAGCTATATATCAAGTTTTTATTTAAATGCCTGCTGAATTGTAACTGCCAGTATTATTTTTACATAAAAATAGTATAATGATATTGACAAAAACGAAACTTAATGGTATAATACAAACAAATGTACGCGTTAAAGGTTGTGGTAATATGAATAACATAAAAGAAATTAGATTAAAAAAAGGTATACCTGTTAGATATATCTCATATATTAGTAAAATAAGTATAAGTTATATATATTTATTAGAAAAGAATGAAAGGCAAAATCCATCTTTAAATATTATGAAAGATATATCGAAAGCTTTAAATGAACCATTAACAAGAGTATTTTATTAAATAAAATAAAATTTTCACTAAAAATTCATATAAAAATATTGTAGAATTATAAGTTTTGTGGTAATATTATAGTAGAAAATTATAATTAAAAATAGGAGAGAGTATGAGCGTATCAAAAAGTAAAATGCAAAATGAAAATGATTTAGACAATAATGAAAACAATGTAGACATCATGGAAGAAAAAAAAGAAGATTTTGATAAATTATTTGAAGATAAAAATATAGTAAAAGTAAAAGAAAAAAAAGACGAAAAAATTGAAAACATTGATGATACTAAAATTGTAGAAAATGAAAAAAATAATGATCCAATAAAAAATGTTGAGAGCGAAGAAGAAAATATAGAAGATAATAATGAATATATGGTTGTAAAAGAAGAAGCAAAAAAAAGAAATCCAATTTTCTATATTTTAATTGCATTTTTTAGTATCATAATTATACTTTTATCAATTATTGTATGTTATAATATTTTCTATAAAAAAATATTTTCAAATATTTATATTTCTGGAATAGACGTTTCTAATCTTACTAAAGAAGAAGCAATTAATAAATTAAATAGTGAATTAGAGAGCGTGTTAAATCAAGAAATATTAATACAATACGATGGTAAAGAGTCAAGTATAAAACCATCAGATATAGGTGTAGTATACAATGTAGAAGATGTTGTAGAAGAAGCATATCGTATAGGTAGAATAGGAAACATATTTGAAAATAATTACAATATGGTAAAATCTTTCTTTGTCGATACGAATTTGGATTTACAATATGAATATGAAGAAGAAAAATTAGATAATTTTATAGCAGAAATAAATTCGCAGTTTTCAAGTTTAGTTCCATCTAGTTATGAGATATTAGAAGATAAAGTGATTATAAAAAAAGGAACTAGAGGGATAGAGATTAAAGCAGATGTTTTAAAAGAAAACCTTTTAGAAAGTATAAATAATAGAAATTTTGAGCCAATTCAAGTTGGAGTAATAGTTAGTGAGCCAGCTGCAATCGATATAGAAAAAATACACGATGAAGTTTATAAGGCTCCAGTTGATGCATATTATTCTACAGATCCTTTTGAAATACATGAGTCTGAAGATGGATTAGATTTTGAGATTTCTTTAGATGAAGCAAAAGCATTATTAGAGACAGACCAAGAACAATATGAAATAAAATTAAAAGTTTTAAAACCATCAGTTACTACAGACCAAATTGGAACAGAAGCATTTCCTGATTTATTAGCAACTTGTACAACGACTTATATAACAAGTAAAGTAGGAAGGACAACAAATTTAAAATTAGCATCTTCTAAAATAAATGGTTATGTATTAATGCCAGGTGAAACTTTTTCATATAATGATGTAGTAGGTGAAAGAACAGTAGAAGCAGGATTTCAAATGGCAGGTGTCTACTCTAATGGGCAAGAAGTCGAAGGATTAGGTGGTGGCATTTGTCAAATATCTTCAACATTGTATAATATAGCAGTCAAATCAAATTTAGAAATAGTAGAAAGAGAAAATCATTTATTTTTAACAGGATATTTACCTGCTGGCCAAGATGCTACAGTAGTATATGGATCAATAGATTTTAAATTTAAAAATACTAGAGATTATCCAGTAAAAATAGTTTCAACAGTAGAAGGTGGATATGTGACAATGAAAATGTATGGTTTAAAAGAAGAAAATGAGCCAACAATTACATTTGAAACAGTATATCACCAAACATTATATCCTGAAACAGTATATCAAGATACCACAACATTAGCACCAGGTCAAACAAGGATACAAAGTAGTGGTAGAAATGGTTGTAAAAGTACTACATATAAAGTTGTAAGACAAAATGGAGTAGCAGTATCAAGAACTGAATTATCAAGTGATACATATAGAGCAATGGATAAAATAGTATTGAGAGGAGTATAGAAAGATATGTCTAGTCAACATATCTTTTTTTTATTAAAAATTGTCGAATTTTGGCGAACGAATTTTCTTTACAAATTTATAAAAATATGGTAATATATTTATAGGTTTTTTTGTATCATATAAATTTTAGTCAGTCAACTAAAATATTTTCCGCATAAAAGGAGGAAATTTAAAAGTTGTTATCAATTATAAAAAGTATGACTGTAGTTGGAATTACTGGTAATATAGTGTTTGTACAAGTAGATGTTTCAAATGGGTTACCATATTTTGAAATAGTTGGCTTGCCAGATACAATAGTAAGAGAAGCAAAGGAAAGAGTAAGAATTGCAATAAAAAACTCTGGATATGATTTTTTTAGTAAAAGAATAGTAGTAAATTTAGCTCCAGCTAATATTAAAAAAATGGGAGCATTATTTGATTTACCTATAGCTATAGGGATTTTAAGTTCTCTAGGAATTATAAAAAATAAAGATTTTGATAATTATGTTATTATAGGTGAGTTATCATTAGACGGAAAAGTAAAAAAAGTAAGGGAAGCTTTAGCAATATGTATTGAATTAAGAAAGCAAGGAATAAGTAATATTATTATTCCAAAAGAAAACGAAGATGAAGTAAAGTTCATAGATGGAATAAATATTTATATGGCTTCTAATCTAAAAGAAGTAGCAGATTATTTTAATGGAGAAAAAATTTTAAACAAAGTTAAAACATTAGAATACAGTAAAGTTATAAATAATAGAAATTATGATATGGACTTTTCAGAAGTATACGGTCAAGAAAAAGCAAAAAGAGCATTAGAAATAGCAATAGCTGGAGGACATAATTGTCTAATGATAGGAACTCCAGGTAGCGGGAAAACAATGCTTGCACAAAGAGTAAAAACAATATTACCAAATTTAACTTTAGATGAAGCATTAGAAGTAACTAAAATAAATAGTTTGTACGGAGAGGAAAATTATGAAGTAGCTATCGAAAGGCCATTTAGAAATCCACATTATACAATATCAGAAAGCGGTTTAATAGGGGGTGGAGCATATCCTAAGCCTGGAGAAGTGACTTTAGCAAATTCAGGAATTTTATTTTTAGACGAATTAACAGAATATAAAACTAATGTATTAGAAATGTTAAGAACACCTTTAGAAGATAAAGAAATAACTATTAGTAGAGTAAAAGCTCAAATAACATATCCTACAAATTTTATACTTATAGCCGCAATGAATCCATGTCCATGTGGATATTATGGCTCGTTAGTAAAAAAATGTAAATGCAGTGAAAGAAGCCGAAAAAGATATGTAGAAAAAATTAGTGGTCCGTTATTAGATAGATTCGATTTATTTGTAGATGTTACTTCTATAGAATATTCTGAATTTAAGAAAGAAAATAATAAAAATCTGTCAGAAAAGATAAGGAAAAAAGTAATACAAGCAAGAAATTTACAGTTAGAAAGATATAAAAAATATAATATAAATTTAAATTCAGAATTGAAAAATTCATATATAAATGAATTTTGTGCATTAGACTTAAAAAGTCAAGACTTGTTAAATAAATTTTATGAAAAAGCTAAGTTAAGTGCAAGAGCATATAATAAAATTATTAAAGTTGCAAGAACAATAGCAGATTTAGAATTAAAAGAAAAGATTGAATATAAACATATTGCAGAAGCAATACAGTATAGGAAAAAGGAGGAAATATTATAGAAAAAATAAGTAAATTTAATAAGGATTATCCACTTAATTTCTTAAAAATACATAATGCACCAGAAAAAATATATTTAGAAGGCAATAAAGAATTATTAAATGAATTTGCAATTTCAATAGTCGGTTCAAGAAAATGTTCAAGATATGGTGGAAATATGTCCAAAAAATTTGCTAAAGAATTAGCAAGTATAGGAATTGTAACTGTTAGTGGAATGGCATTAGGTGTAGATACATACGTTCATAAATATACTATGGAAAGTGGTGGAAAAACTATTGCGGTTTTGCCATGTGGATTAAACAATATATACCCAAAAAACAATATAGAATTGTACCATAGTATTATAGATAATGGAGGTTTAGTTATTACAGAATATGAACCTGATGAAAAAGCGGATTCAAATAAATTTTTAGAAAGAAATAGATTAGTAAGTGCATTAGGAGAGTGTTTAATAATAACAGAAGCGGCATATAGAAGCGGTACTAGTGTAACAGCAAGATATGCAAAAGAGCAAGGTAAGCCAGTATTTTGTGTGCCAAGTGGATTAGATAATAGATGTGGTATAGGGACAAATAAAATGATAAAAAACGGAGCTATTTTATTAAGTGGAATATCAGATATATTTGAAGAATTAAAAAATCAAAGAATGAACGAATATGTAGAAAATTATAAAAAGAATTCTAAAAAAAGCATAGAAAATATACCAACAGGATGTGAAAAATTATATAATTTAATAAGAACAGAACCTACAAGTATAGATTATATATTTAGCAAATTAAGAGAACCAATAAGTGAAATAAGTTATAAATTAACACTTTTAGAATTAGAGGGATTAATAACTACAATGGAAGGAGGCTTTTACGAGAAAAGTTATTAACAATGTGTGATGAAAATGTGGATAATTCAAAAAATATTGGAAGGTTTGGTGAAAAATTAGCAGAAAAATATTTAGTAAAAAATAATTATAAAATAGTTGAAAAAAATTTTAGATGTAAATTTGGTGAAATAGACATTGTTGCTTTTTATAAAAAAGAATTAATTTTTATTGAAGTAAAAACAAGAACAAATAATAAATATGGAACAGGCATTAATTCTATAGATAAAAATAAAGAAAAACATCTATATAAAACAGCAGAATATTATTTATATAATAAAAAAATAAATATAGGTATAAGAATAGATGCAATAGAAATAACTTTAAATAAAGGGCTTGTAAGTATAAAACATTATAAGAATATTATTTTAGATAAACCTTATTGATAATGTTACAATTTTTAAAAATATATGTTTAAAATTTCTTGCAAATTGTCAATAAATATTATATAATAGTATATATTTTTTGATAAGGAGAGGCGAAAAATGAACATAGATGTTGAAAATACTATAAAAATAATGCTTAAAGGAGCAGCAGATTATACTCAAATAGAAGAAATTAAAGAAAAGTTAGAAACAATAAAAAAAGAAGATAGACCTATGAATATAAAATTAGGTTTAGATCCTTCTGCACCAGATATACATTTAGGACATGCGGTTGTTTTAAGAAAAATAAAACAATTACAAGATTTAGGACATCACGTTATAATTATTATAGGAGATTTTACTGGTATGATAGGTGATCCAACTGGTAAATCTAAAACAAGAAAACCATTAACTAAAGAACAAGTTGAAGAAAATGCAAAAACATACCAAGAACAAATATTTAAAATTTTAGATAAAAGCAAAACAGTAGTAAGATATAATAGCGAATGGCTAGGGAAAATGAAATTTAGAGATGTAATAGACTTAGCAGCTAAATGTACAGTTGCAAGAATATTAGAGAGAGATGATTTTAAAAATAGATATGAATCAGGCCAAGCTATATCATTACATGAATTTTTCTACCCATTAATGCAAGGTTATGACTCTGTTGCTATTAATGCAGATTTAGAATTAGGAGGAACAGACCAAACATTTAATGTTTTAATGGGAAGAAATATTCAAAAAGATTATGGTAAAGAACCTCAAATTACTTTATTTATGCCATTATTAGAAGGTATAGATGGAGTCCAAAAAATGAGTAAAAGTTTAGGAAATTATATAGGTGTAAATGAAGAACCTAACATTATGTATGAAAAAGTAATGAAAATACCAGATAATATGATTATAAAATATTATAATTTATGTACAGATTTACACCCAGATGTAATTACTGAAATAGAAAGAAGATTAGCAAACGGTGAAAATCCAAGAAATGTAAAAATGGAATTAGCACATGAAATTACAAAATTATATCATTCCAAAGAAAAAGCAGATAAAGCTCAAGAACATTTTAAAACAGCATTCCAAAAACAAGAAGCGCCAGATGATGTAGAAGAAATTGTTTTAGAAAATGGAACTAACTGTGAAAATGAATTATTAGATAAATTAGTAAGTATATCTAAATTTGCTTCAAAAGGTGAAATAAAAAGACTATTTGCTGGAGGAGCAGTTAAAATAAATAATGAAAAAGTTATGGATTTTAAAAATTTAAATATAGAAAATGAAGCTATAATTCAATTAGGAAAAGGATGTTTTTATAAAATAAAAATAAAATAGTAGGAGTGTTATAATTGAGTAATAATAATGATAAAATAAATAATAGTGGAAAAAAAGAGCAAAAAAAAATTGATAAGAAATTAAAAAAAGAAAAGAAAAAAAAGAGTAAAGTAAGAAAAGTTATAAAAATTATTTTAATATTATTACTAATAGGAATAATTGTATTTGCCGTAAATTTTGCAATAAAAGTTAAAGAAAATGGTGGCGGAGCAGCTGGAGTAATTGGAGCTGTGGTAGGAACAGATAAAGATACTTTAGCAAATCTTCCAGAAATATATTGTTTGTTATTAGGTCAAAGTCAAAATTTAACTGATACGATAATGTTAGCATCTTATGATCCTAAAACACAAGAAGCAGCATTATTAACTATACCACGTGATACATTTGTAGGAAAAAATAAAGCAAATGCTTCAACATATGACAAAATAAATGCTTTATATCAAATCTCCCCAGAAAGGACATTAGAAGCAGTTAGCGAAATTACAGGTATAGAAGTTACAAATTACTGTTTAATAGATACAGAAGCATTAGTACAAATGGTAGATTTAATTGGTGGAGTGTATTTTGATGTCCCAATAGACATGGATTACGAAGATTTCCAACAAGAGCTATATATACATGTAAAAGCAGGGTATCAATTATTAGATGGTAAAACTGCAGAAGGTGTAGTAAGATTTAGACATAATCAAGATGGTACTTCATATCCTGAAGAATATGGAGGAGAAGATTTAGGACGTTCTAGAACACAAAGAGCATTTTTAACAGCATTAGCAGAGCAAACATTAAAGCCACAAAATCTGTTAAAAATTGGTGGATTTATTGATATTTTCTATAATAACGTAGAAACTAATATGAATATAAGCGATATAAAAGATTACTTGCCATATGCAGTTAATTTTAATACTGAAAACTTAAAAACAGGAATACTCCCTGGAGAACCAGTTTTCTACGGAGATTACGCCTTTTATGCACACGATGAAGAAGAAACTGAAAAAATTGTAGCTGAATTATTTGGTGGAGAAGGCGAAGAAGAAGGAAATGGTAACGATAGTGAGCTTACAAATACATTAAATACAGTTTCAGAAAATGAAGTAACAGAAAAAGGTATTAATGTTGAATTATTAAATGGTACAGATAATGAAAATGCATTATTTAATGTAAAGAACAAATTAGAAGCAAACGGGTATAACGTAGTAGAAACAGATGAAACTAATAAAACATCAAAAACAACAATTATAAATAGAAGTAATGTAAATGAAGAAGATGTAGAAGAATTAGAAAAAATACTTAGTAAAGGTATTGTAAGTTCTGGAAATTCAAGTGATAATATAGATATTACTATTATAATTGGTACAGATTATTAATTTACTAAATAAAAAGTTAAGAGCTTTAAAGCTCTTAACTTAAAATCTATTTTTATTTTTACTTTTCTTAATTCTATAATTTTTCTTAGATTTTCCCTTTTTATTTAAAAGTAATTTTAAACAAATTAAAAATACAAAAACAAGTATAATTCCAATTATAATTGGCATATTTGATTTATAAACATCGTTACTTGCAACTAAATCCACAGTATAATTAACACCTTCTATAGTATAAGTTGCAGTACCTAATTTATCACCTTTTAAAATTGGAGCTTTAATATTCTCATTTAAAGCTATAGTTGGTTCAAAATTAGTATCTAAATCTTCTTTATCTATAAATGCATTGATTTTATCACTAAGTTCTAGATTTAAAGTTTTAGTATCTGAAGTAGCCCCTTTTACAGTAATAGTAGTAACAACATCAGATTTAAATTTTATATTTTTATAAGTATAATTTCCGAAAGCAAAATCAAATAATTCTCTTGCTTCTAAAAATCTTTGACTTGTTCCATCTTCATTTTGTTCAGCACCTAAAATTGTTAATATACATTCCATATCATCAACTTTTGCTGCTGCAACTAAACAATTTCCTGCAGGTGTTGTAAATCCAGTTTTTATACCAATCGCATCTTCATAATAATAATCAGAAGCTGTGTTTAATAAAGAATTAGTAGTTCTAAAATATCTTTCTGTAGTATTTATATTAGTTGGGTAAAGAACATAAGATGCTTTAGAAACTATACTTTTAAATGTTGAATTATTCATAGCATAATTTGCCATTAATGCTAAATCGTATGCAGTAGAAGTATGATTTTCATCATGCACACCATCAGGATTAGTAAAATGAGTATTTTCACAACCTATTTCTTTAGCTTTAGCGTTCATCATCTCAGCGAAATTTTCAATAGAACCGCCTATATGTTCTGCTAATGCATTTGCAGCATCACTTGCAGAAGGAATTAATAGCAAATGTAGCAACTGCTCAACAGTAAGTTCTTCATCAACTTTTAAATCTGCAATAGTATAACCACTTGGAATACGTTGTATAGCACTGTATGAAACTCTAACAACATCATCTAAATTACAATTTTCTAAAGCTAAAATAGCAGTCATAATCTTTGTAGTACTAGCTGGAAAACGTACAGCCTTTGAATTTTTTTCGTACAAAATATTACCTGTATTTCTTTCTATTAATATTACAGATGGTGAATTGATTTCTAAACTAGAAGTATCTGCAGCGTAAGTATTATTTGAACTAAAAAATAGAAATATACAAGTTAATATACATAGTAAAAAGTATTTATATTTTTTCATTCTGCCTCCTAAATTTTTTAATATATATAATATACAGCATTTTTTGATAAATTTCAATATTTAATGACATAATTTTACAAAATATTCAAAATAAATTTTATGAAAGTAGGTGATAATTTGGAAAATCTAAATAAAACGCAAAAAATAGTATTATATGGTATAGGTATAGTTTTAGTTATATTAATAATTATATACTTATTTACAAAAGATAATAC
>CALXUC010000047.1 GCA_944391575.1 uncultured Clostridia bacterium
TTTACTATACCTAGAAAAATATTTACAAAAATAAAATATTTCTGTAACCAAAATAATATAACTCCATATATGTATATGTTAGGTGCTTTTAATATATTAATGTATAATTTCTGTAGACAAGAAACTATAACACTTGGTACACCTGTTGCAAATAGAGTTTTAGGAAAAACATCTGATATAATTGGTATGTTTGTTAATACTCTAATTATGCAATCTACTATAGATAGCAATATGTACATTAAAAAGTATTATGCAGACTTAAAAAATGATGTTATATCTTGTTTTGAAAATCAAATATATCCTTTTGATGAATTAGTAAATAACTTGAATGTTAAAAGAAGTTCAAATAATAATAACTTATTTAATACAATGTTTATTTACCAAAATTCTGCTATACCAAATATATATTTTGATGATTTTGAAACTACTATAACACCTATAAATGGTAATATTTCTAAATTTGATTTATCAGTTGAAATTATACCAAATAATAAAGAGTTTTTAGTTACTTTTGAATATTGTACAGACTTATTTAAACGTCCTACAATAGAGTCATTATATAAAGCATACCTTTCTATAGTAACTTTTATAGCTGAAAACCATGAAACTAAAATAAAGGATATACAATTATTAAATAGTGATGAGAAAAATAAAATCTTATACGATTTTAATAATACATCTACTATATATCCTAAAAATACAGATATATATTCATTATTTATGGAAGAAGTTGAAAAAGATCCAAATAAATTAGCTGTATTTTTCGATAATAGGAGTTTAACGTATCAAGAGTTAAGTACTAAAGTTTCAAATCTAGCTAATAGTATGAGAAACCTTGGTGTAACTCAAAATGATATTGCGGCAATTTTAGTTGATAAGTCTTTAGAGTCAATTATAGCAATATTTGCAACATTAAAACTAGGGGCTGCATACTTACCTATAGATGTTAACTACCCAACTTCTCGTATAGATTATATGTTAGCAGATTCTAAAGCTAAAATATTATTAACAACAAATGAATTTGTACATAAGGCTACAAATATTATTCAAACATTAAATATTTCTTTAGATAACAGTACAATATATGCAAATGAAGGAAATTCTGATATAGCTATAAGTCAAATTTCAACTGATAGTCCTGCATATATAATGTATACATCTGGCTCAACAGGTAAACCTAAAGGAACTATAATAACACAAAAAAATATTATAAGGCTTATAAAAAATACTAACTTTATTAAGTTTAGAGAAGATGATAGAATAATACAAACTGGTTCAATAGTGTTTGACGCATGTACTTTTGAAATTTTTGGTGCATTATTAAACGGCTTACCTTTATATATTATTAAAAAAGAAGATTTATTAAATCCTTCTACTTTACAAGATTTTATACTACATAATAAGATTAGTATAATGTGGCTTACTGCACCTTTATTTAATCAAATATGTGAAATTAATCCTCACATATTTAACAGTATTAGAGTACTGCTAACTGGTGGAGATACGCTATCACCAAAACATATTAATATGGCTAGGGCTGCTAATAAAAACTTAACTATAATAAATGGTTATGGTCCTACAGAAAATACTACATTTTCATGTTGCTACAATATTGATAAAACTTATACTTATAGCATTCCGATAGGACAACCTATAGCTAACTCTACTTGTTACGTAATATCTGATTCTGAAAAGCTTTTACCTATTGGATTCCCTGGTGAATTATGGGTTGGTGGAGACGGAGTATGTTTAGGCTATTTAAATAACAAAGAGTTAACTGATGAAAAGTTTATACCAAATCCTTTTGGTCTTGATACAATTTACAAAACTGGTGATTTGGTAAAATGGCTTCCAGATGGTAATATATCTTTTATAAGCAGAATCGATTCTCAAGTTAAAATTAATGGATACAGAGTCGAGCTAAAAGAAATTGATATAAAATTAGCAAGTTATCCAGCTATAAAAGAAGCCTTTTCTATGGTGAGAAATATTAATGATGAAAAATGCATTTGTTCATATATTGTATGTAAAGAAGAAGTAGACTTAGAAAAACTATATACATTTTTAAAAGAATCTTTACCAAAATATATGTTACCAAAACATACAATTACTTTAGATAAATTACCTTTAAATGTTAACGGAAAAATAGATAAGAACCAATTACCGCTTCCTAATGAAGTTAATACTAATAACAGAGAGATAATAGAACCATCAACACAATTAGAAAGAACATTATTAGACATATTCAAGAAAATTCTTAATAAAAATGAAATTAGTGTTACAGATGACTTCTTTGAAATTGGTGGTGATTCTCTAGGAGCAATGAAAATTCAATTAGAGGCTTTAAGTAATAATATAAAAATTGAATATTCTGATATATTTACACATTCCTCTGTTAGAGAATTAGCAAACTTAATCAGAAATTCAAATAAAAATACAGAGTCATCTAATGCTGAAGTTTCTGTTGAAAACGAAGATAGATATTTAAGTTATAATACATTTTTACAAAATAATAACATAGATAATATTAAAGAAGTACCATATGAAGCTTTAGGTAACATTCTATTAACAGGATTTACAGGATTTTTAGGAGCGCATATATTAGATAGCTTCTTAAAGAAAGAAAATGGCATTATTTATTGTTTAATTAGAGATAAAGATAATTTACCTGCAATAGAAAGATTAAAAAATACCTTAAATTTCTATTTTGAAAATAAATATGACCACTATATAGGCAATAGAATTCAAGTTGTAAATGGAGATATTAGCGAAGATAATCTAGGTCTTTCTATAGAAGATTATACTACTTTAGGAAAAAATATAACTACAGTAATACATTCTGCTGCACTTGTTAAACATTATGGTACGTTTGAAGAATTTGAAAGAATTAATATAATAGGTACAAAAAATATTGTTAAACTCTGTACAGATTTTGACTTAAAATTAATACATATTTCGACAATAAGTGTATCTGGAAATGTTTTAGCAGAACAAGCAAATGTAAAAAATAATTTTACAGAAGATAAATATTATAATGAAACAAACTTTTATATAGGACAAAATATAGAAAATCTCTATGTAAACAGTAAATTTAGAGGCGAAGATATTGTATTAAATGCAATTTCTAAAGGATTACGAGCATACATTATGAGAATGGGAAATTTAACAAGTAGATATTCTGAAGGAAAGTTTCAACAAAATCACTTCGAAAATGCCTTTGTAAACAGATTAAAATCTATTTTACAAATTGGATATGCACCTGAATATTTATTAGATGGATATGTTGAATTTACTCCAATAGATTATTGTGGTGATGCTATAATTGATTTAGCAACACATTACGATAAAGATTATTCTGTATTCCATTTGTTAAATGACAACCACGTACCAATGGAAAGATTATGTACGGAATTAGAAAAAATTGGAATTCCTATAAAAATCGTTTCTTCAGAAAAATTTAAAGAAATTGTGCATAATCTTCTACAAGATGAAAGTAGAAAAGAATATTTACAAGGTATTATGAATGATTTTAACGAAGATGAAGAATTAGTTTATGAGTCTAATGTTAAAATAGAATCAGATTTTACAAAGAGATTTTTACAAAAAATAAATTTTGAGTGGCCATACATTGATACAAATTATCTGAAAAATTACTTTAAATACTTATCAGATATTGGATACTTTAATGTACATGTAAAATAAAATATACTATAAAAGGAGAAATTAATATGATAGTTAATGGAGTTCTTATGACTGTTTCTGTAATTATAACTAGCATTATGCTAGCTATAATTTCAAAACAGAAACCTAAAAATCAAATGCAACAAATGTTTTTAATAAATATAATTTTATTATTTATATTATGTTTTTTTGTATTACTACAAATTTTGTTAAGCAAACCTTTAAATATAGAGCCTGTCTACTTTGAATATTTGTCGTATATTGGAGGTTGTTTTATACCTGTATCTTTACTGCTTACAAGTTTAATTTTTGTTAATACTAAAATATCATTAAAAAAATATTATTTATTACTACTTATAATACCTTTCATTTCATTGATTATGCTTTGGACCAATGATATACATCATCGATTTTTTGAAGAATACTCTATTTATATAAAAGATGTTGTATATGGACCATACTTTTATGTACACGCTTTCTACTCTTATGCAGTTTTACTAGTAGCGATTATACTTTTTATAACAGGTGCTATAAAGAATTCTGGATTCTTTTCTACACAAAGCATGTTAATTTTATTAGGAATTATTTTTCCTTTAGGAATAAATATTCTTGGAACACTTAAAATAATTGATATTACTATTTATATTACACCTATAATGTTCATGGTTGCCGTACTATTTTTTGCACTTGCAGTCTTTAAGTTTAACTTTTTAAAGCTAAATCCTATAGCATTGCAAAAAATTGTAAATAGAATTTCTGATGGTTACATTGTTTTAAATGAAGAAGCTATTATAACAGATTATAACGAAACATTTGTTAAGATGTTTGAACTTGGAAAATATAATATACGTAATTCACACATATATAAATTTTTAAATACTATAGAAATTCCTCAAGATGAGCAGAAATCTCTTACTAAAAAAATGCTCGAAGCTTATAATAAAGATGTTGAATATAAATACACTCTATATTGTGAAAAATTAAATAAATACTTTAATATGGAAATGAATAATATTAAAAATAAAAATAATATTATTGGAACATTAGTATTGTTTAAAGATGTTACTCAACATTTTGAAGATATGAAAATTATAAAAAGTAATCAAGACATTTTGATAGAACAAGAACGTTTAGCTTCGCTTGGACAAATGATTGGTGGAATAGCTCACAACTTAAAAACTCCTATTATGTCTATAGGTGGTGCAGCAGAAGGTCTTACAGATTTAATAAAAGAATATAAACTATCTATAAAAGATCCAGAAGTTACTATAGATGACCACGAACAAATTGCTAAAGAAATGGACGAATGGGTAGATAAAATAAAAACACATATTAGCTATATGTCTGATATTATTACTACAGTAAAAGGACAAGCTGTTACATTATCGCAAAGTAATGAAATATATTTTTCAATAGACGAATTAATAAAACGTGTTGATATCCTTATGAAACATGAGTTAAAAAATGCTATTATTTATTTAAAGGTTACTAATAACGTTGATAGCTCTTTTAAACTAAAAGGAAATATAAACGGTCTTGTACAAGTTATTAATAATATTATTTCAAATGCTATACAAGCTTATAATGGTAAAACTGAAGAGACTATAGAATTAATATTTAATATTAAAGATAATAATCTTGTAATTGCAATTAGAGATAATGCTGGTGGTATTCCTAAAAATATACAAGATAAATTATTTAATTCCATGGTTACTACTAAAGGTAAAAATGGAACTGGTTTAGGATTATTTATGTCTTATTCTAATATTAAGGCTCATTTTGGTGGAGATATTACTTTTGAGAGTAAAGAGAATGTGGGTACAACATTTTTTATTACGATTCCTGTGAGGTAAGTAATACTCTTTAATACTAAAAATTTAAAATATATTAAATAAGTTAAAAATATATTTTAAGATAGTAATCGAATGTGCAGTAAAAAAATATTAGAACCTCTTAATATTATTTATGGAAAGTGTTCAAGTTTACCTTGGAAGGGTGCCATAAATAAGATTTAGAGGTTCTATATTTTTTTACAAGCCGAGATTAACTATATTAAAATATATTTTTAACTTTATTTCTATATATTAATATTTTAATTATGTATTTGATGTTGTTTCGTCATTATCGAATGCTCCGAATAGTTCATCAAATTTTGCTTCTAATTCTTTTTGAACATCTATGTCTAGCTCTTCTATTTCTTCTTTTTTATTTGTATTTGTATTTTGATTTTGATTTTGTTCTTCCATGTTGCCAATATCGCTTATATTTATTGGTTCGTTATATGTAGG
This sequence comes from uncultured Clostridia bacterium, assembly GCA_944391575.1. Classification (GTDB taxonomy): domain Bacteria; phylum Bacillota; class Clostridia; order TANB77; family CAG-508; genus CALXUC01. The sequence goes on from CALXUC010000047.1 coordinate 5,970, forward strand.
CACATTTACGTTGTTATTTGCTTTTTGTTGTGGTTCTTCTTCTAACATACTATCTAAACTTTGAATATTATTATTTTTTGCTGGTTCTTCATCTTCTACATATGGTTTATATGGATTAAATTTTCTCCATTTTCCTCTTTCTACAACAACGTCATTATGATTTGCTGGATATTGTTTTGCATATTTTGCTGTTGCATATTCAAAGTAATAATATTTATGTGCTTTTACTGGTTTTATACCTTTTTCATAGATAATACAGTAGTCATTATCAAACCTTCTTAATTCATCTGGTGTTAATAATGCTCTTGCCATTATTTGGTCACTTTCACTAAAGCCTTGTCTATTTCTTTCTTTATCTCTATTTACAGATATACTTTCTCTGCTTATTGTCTTTTCTCCTAATGCTTTAGAGAAGTATTCTACTGTTTTTTGCGAGTTACTTCCTAAAAACAAGTGTGTATCACAGTTACCAATAATAGTTTCATGTGATTCTTTATATACGGCCTCTAATTGGTCTAAGTTTTGTAATATTACGCTAAATGATATTTTTCTACTTCTACTTGTAGATATTTTTTTATCAAAATCTGGTATTCTACCAATGTTTGCAAACTCATCTAATATGAAATATGTAGGAACTTTTAACGCACCACCATTTTTATCTGCAAAATCATATAATTGTTGTATCATTTGTGAGAAGAATATTGTTAATAAGAAGTCATATGCAGTGTGTGTATCTGATGATATTACGTATACAGCTGTTTTTTTACTTCCTATCTCTTCAAAGTTTATTGTATCTGTTGATGTTAATTCTGCAATTTCTCTTGAATCGAATTTACCTAATTTTGATTGCAATGAACTTAGTATAGAACTATATGTTTTTTCTGGTGCAATTTCTATAGATTTATAGTTCATTCTTGCTGGGTGGTCATATGGTAAAACACTAATTAAATTTGTTAATAAATTATCTCCATTTCCACTATTTGCTGCTCTTACTAATTCTGCACAACTTGATAAGTTTTGTTCTTCCATTGGTCTTGTAGCCATTAAATAATATATTAACGCTTTTAATAACATTTCTGCCATATCGTCCCAATATGGATCAGAACCTGAATCTGTTTTTTGACCTTTTACTATGGTATTTGCGATAACGTCTACATCTATTTCATTACCTATGTGCATCAATGGATTATATCCGTCGCTATTTTTTGGTGATACTAAATTTAATACTTTTATTTCATATCCATTTGCCTTCATATAACCTGCTGTCTTATCGTAAAGTTCACCTTTAGGATCTGTAAATACATATGAACCTAATAGTTGATATGCATTTGGTATAACGTATGATGCAGATTTACCAGAACCTGAACCACCGACTACTAGCACGTTAACGTTTCCTCTTTTATCTACTGGCAAGTAATTTTTTTCTGCTAATATTATACCAGATTTTGGACTTAACACTTGATATTGCTCTCCGCCTTCACACCAATCACTAGAGCCATGCTCAATATCAGCATATTCTGTTTTTGGCATTGAACGAACAATACCAACCATAGCAAATATAAAATATATTAGAGTAAACCAACCAAGTGTTTTGAAAAATGTTCCTATGTACTCTGAAAACGCAATTCCTAAACAGCCAAATGGATTAGTTACGTGTGTTGATAGACTTGAAATAAATTCCGATAAATCAAATCCATCCACAGCAGTTGAGGCATCTCCTATTGCTACTGTTATTGGTGCAATAAATATAAGCACTAGAACAAACCATATTGCTAGCGCTACTATTAATTTTGTTTTACTCTTTTTAATCCCTTTTTTTATATTATTGCCTAGATTTCCCATTTACTGGTCACCTCTTTACTTTTAATTTTATCTTTCTGTTTCTTTTTTACGTGTTTTTTGTACTGGAATAGTTATTGTATCTTCACCCATTTCCATTTGTAATGCTTTTTCCGGCGGAAAAGTTATTTTCCCTTTTTCATCTGGATAAAGAAATCCTCCTACAAGTTTTATTTTTTTTTGCATTTTTATATGCCCCTTTCAAATTTACTCATTATCATTCTCATCCCTTATTTCAAACGCAAAATAACTCTTATAAGGTTCTAATTTGCATTTGCCTTTTATTTCATTAGTTGATTCATCAAAATAAAGTATAGGCTTTATTTCTTCCGTTGTTTCTGGATCTATTATTGATATTGGTCTTTTTAAGTTAGGTGTAAATAAGAAATCTTTATATTCCGCTTCTTTATCACTATATAAAGTTTTAAATTTCATAGGCACGGGATGTTTGGAGATTTTTACTTTATCATCTTCTAAAATCCCCATATTTACAACTACTCTTTCTTGACCAAAAGATAAAATAACTAATTGCTTGTCCTCTTTATTTTCCTCTGGAATATAAAAAGTTTTACGTGTATTTTCTCCAATTTTTTGACTTGTTGATTCTAGTCTCTCTATTGTATATTTTGGAGAATCTTTTAAAAATTTTGGGTCAGTTTCATTAACTTGATAAATAACTGTGTTAACATTCGCTGGGTCTGTTATGCTAAAATGTTTTTCTACAAAATTATCATTCATTAATTTTTACCTCATACTTTCTACATTTTTTAAATGCTTTATCTTTCGCTTTTCCACTATTTAATTATAACATTAATTCTACTTTTATGTCAATACTTTTTTATAATTTATGTTAACTTTTTTGTAACTATTCAGCAGATGTTTAAATAAAAGCTTGATATATAGCTATTTTTAGTCAAAACATAGCTGGGGCGTAACAATCCGGGTCTTGACTTGCAAATAGCTATATATCAAGCTTTTAGTAAGTATATCCTGAATTGTTACAACTTTTTTTGTTACAGATAATAGTATTTCCGTAAATCTCTAGAAAAAACTATACTAAAATAAAAATCTTATAAGAAGTTTTTTATTCTAAATTAGTTCTTGGCATAAATTTTGAAATTTTTTGTAACTTTTGGAAAAGCTCAGTTTCTTCTTTAGTCAATTTCTTAGGAACTACAATTTCTATTTCTACAATTAAATTTCCTCTTTGTCCATTTGTATTTTTATAACCTTTGTTTTTTAAAACTATTTCTTCTTCTGTTTGTACACCTGCAGGAACGTATATTGTTTCAATTTCTCTTAAACCGTTTACATTTACTTTAGCTCCTAAAGCGGCTTCCCAAGGTGTTAAATACAATTTTGTTTTTACATCTTGACCTTGCAATTCAAAATTTTCATCGTTCTTTATATTAACAGTGATAAACAAATCACCGTTTTTTCCTCCGTTTTTTCCTTTTTTTCCCTCCCCTGTAATTTTTATTTTTTGACCATTTCCAATTCCTTCAGGAATTTTTACGGCTATTACTTTATCGTTTCCATTTATATCTTTTAATACAATTTTCTTTTCTGTTCCTATAAAAGCATCGTCTATAGATACTGATATTTCTGTTTCTATATTTTCACCCTTTACAGCATTTTTTTTATTTATTTTGTTTTTTATTTGTTCTTCAACAGTGTTACCAAATAGTATTGAAAAAAATGTATTATTATTTTCTTCTACTTTCTCATTGTCTGAATTAGAATATGACATTTTCCTGCCTACATTGGCATTCCATATTTTGTCATATTTTTTTCTACTATTTACATCTGTTAATATTCTATATGCTTCACTTATATCTTTGAATCTCTCTTCTGCATTAGGATTACCTACGTTTAAGTCTGGGTGATATTTTTTTGCTAGTTCCTTATATTGGTTTTTTATCTGTTCTGTGTTAACGCGATTACTATTAAGCTGCAAAATTTTATAATAATCCTTAACTATCATTCTTATTCCCCCAAATTTATAAGTATTGCCATTATATCATACTTTTCTAAATTTGTGAATACATTTTTCGAGTTTTTTCGAGGAAAAATGTAATAATTCAGAATATACTTATTAAAAGCTTGATATATAGCTATTTTTAGTCAAAACATAGCTTGGGCGACACAATCCGGGGCTTGACTTGCAAATAGCTATATATCAAGCTTTTATTAAAATATCTTACTTAATAATAGTAAACCGCTATTATCCAATAACAGAAAAATTATATTTTTTCTACTATTTCGTAAAACTTCATGCCATTTGAGGCTTTTATTAAAATAACATCGCCTTCTTGTTGTATTTCTTTTAATTTTTCTATTACTTCATTTTTATCTTTTAAATGGATTTTTTCTTTTACATTTTGGGCTTCTTCATTAATATATTTTGAAAATTTACCTGCTGTTATTAATATATCAATATTGTATTTATCAACTTCTTTTCCAACTTTTTTATGTAATTCTTCTGTATATTCTCCCAACTCAAACATATCTCCTAAGACTGCGATTTTTCTTTTTCCAGTTATATTTGCCAAATATTCTAATGCATATTTCATTGATTCATAACTTGCATTATATGCATCGTTTATATATTTAATTGAATTTTTTTCTATAACTTCCATTCTTTTATTAGCTACTTTCAAGTTTGTTAGTGCTTCTACTACATCTTGTGGATTTATTCTTAATACTGAAGCTACGCTTATTGCTGCTAAGCTATTATATATGAATGGTTCTCCAAATATAGGTAATTTTACTTCAATATCTTCTTCTCTGTAACATACTTTATAGCTTGTTCCTTGTTCTGTTGTTTTTATATCTTCTGCTTTTATATCGCTCTTTTCATTTATTGAATATGTTAATACATCAAACCAATTCTCATCATTTTCGTTCTCATTCCAATTTTTTAACAAATCACAGTCATTATTTATTATTAATGTTCCTGTTTCTTGCAAGCCTTGTAATATTTCTAGTTTAGCTTCTAATATATTTTCCCTAGAACCTAAATTTCCTATATGAGCTGTTCCTATATTTGTTATTATTGCTATATTAGGTCTCGCAATATCTGTTAAAACTTCTATTTCTCCGAAATGATTCATTCCCATTTCTAACACTAATGCATCATGTTCTTCTAATTTAATAATTGTTAGTGGTAAACCTATATGGTTGTTAAAATTTCCTTCTGTTTTTAATACGTTGTATTTTTTGCTCATTACAGCTGCTACAGTATCTTTTGTACTAGTTTTTCCTACACTGCCAGTTATAGCAACTACTGGAATATTATATACTGCTCTTTTAAATGCTGCTAAATTTTGTAAAGTCTTTAAAGAATCTTCTACTTTTACAAACATTACTTCTGGATATTTTTGCATAAATTCTTTAGATAAATATCTTTCCGTTACACAGCCTGTGGCACCCTTTTTTAATGCATCTTCTATGTAATTATTTCCTTCGCCTATTGCAAAAAATGTTTCTCCTTCTTTTATTGTTTTTGAGTTTGTGTTACAATGTAAAAATTCGTATGAAAATAAACCTTGCAATATTTCTACTCCTAATTGGATTTCATATAAATTTTTTACTGTTACTTGATATCTATACATTATAGCCTCCTAATTTTTTTATATATTCTATACTATAATATACGAAATTTCAAGCTTTTTGTGCAAAAAGCTACCCGACACTTGAAAAGTGTCGGGATATGCAGTTGTGCAGAGCACCTGGAGGCGCTCTATGCGACTTTTCACCGTCTTACTATTTCGTCAATGTCCATGGACTTCCCTCGCTTCCATTTCCTGCTGTAGATGTGTCTATTTTGACTCCAGACTCTAGAATTATAACAGGGGCGAGGGC
>CALXUC010000048.1 GCA_944391575.1 uncultured Clostridia bacterium
AATATGCAGATGTGGCGGAACTGGCAGACGCACAGGACTTAAAATCCTGCGGGAGTTAAATCCCGTCCCGGTTCGATTCCGGGCATCTGCACCAGCTTTTATTAGAGAGAGTAAGGAAATCGAGTTTCCTTACTTTTTCTTTTTTGGTGTGGATTTTTAATTTTGCCAACCGTTTGCCAACTATTGCTAATCCTTTGCTAATCTTTTGTTGGATCTGGTGTTTTAAGAATTTTAGATGCTTATGATAAAAGTTGTTTTAAATTTATGGAACATTTTTTAAGAGTTTCATTCAAATATAGAGAAAATCCTTTTGAATATGAACAAGGAACTACCCAAGAAACTACCCTAAAAACTACCCAAGAAAATTTTGCAATGTTAAATGAAATTCAACAGAATATTATAAATTTGATTAAAGATAAGCCATCAATAACTCAAAAAGAAATTGCAAAAGAATTAGATATAACAAGAGATGGTGTAAAGTATAATATGAATATTTTAAAAGAAGTAGGTATTGTTGAGAGAGAAGGCTCTACTAAAAAAGGAATTTGGAAAATTTTAAAATAGTTTATTGGTTAAAAATTGACCAATAAATTGGCCAATAAACTATTTATATTTTTTGAATAAGTTGTGTATAATAACTATACAGCAACAAATACTAAACATAATATGTTAATATAATTGACATTTTTCAAATATTGTTGTATCATTATATAGTATGGTTTTAAAAATCAAATCACAATCGTTGGAGGATGTTATGTTCACAAAAAACGAAAAAAACGAAAATGATAATATAAAATTTTATAGTTTGGCTCCAACAGATAATGCAAAAAATTCAAAAGTATATATATCTGCTTTAGATTGGGCTGTAAAAGAGCCAAATATTAAAAACATTGCTGTAACAGGTAATTATGGTTCCGGAAAAAGTAGTGTTTTAAACACTTATCAGAAAAATTCCCAAAACAAAAAATGTTTTTTAAATATATCTTTAGCAACATTTGAGCAAAAAGATTACAATGAAGATGAAAATATTATAGAAAAAAGTATATTACAACAATTATTTTATAAAGAAAAAGTAAGTAAAACTCCATTTTCACGTTTTAAAAAAATTAATAACTTAAATGATAATTTGTGGCTAAAAATTATAATAATGATAATATTTGTGTTTTCTATAATATGGTTTATAAATCCAGATATTTTTACTAATATTAAAGATTTTATTATAGAAAAGCTTAATTATAATTTTCTATTTTTTAATAATTGGGTAGATAATATATTAAACTTTTTTATTAAAGCTATATTTATAATATTTGGCACAATTGCAATTATATATATATTAAACATATTGTATAAAATTATAGCTAATATATCTTGTAAATTAACAATAAAAAAATACGATATGGAATTAGAAGTTACACCAAAAGGCGAACAAAGTAGTGAATCTATTTTTAATAAATATATTGATGAAATAATATATTTTTTTGAAGTTACAGATTATGACATTGTGATTTTCGAAGATTTAGATAGACTTAAAAATTACTCTAGCTTATTTATAAAATTAAGAGAAGTAAATACATTACTTAATAACTCTAAAATAATAAAAAAAGATAAAATTACATTCATATATGCTGTAAAAGATGATGTGTTTAATAATGATAAAGAAAGAACGAAATTTTTTGAGTTTATCATACCAATAATGCCAGTTATAAATTCTAACAATTCGAAAGACAAATTACTTGAATTATTAGAAGGTATGCCATATAAAGATGAGTTATCTGATTTAAAATTTTTAAATAATATATCTTTATATATTGATGATATGAGATTATTAAATTCCATTGTAAATGAATTAAATATATATTATGAACAGTTAAAGCAAATTAAAATTGAATTTGATATAGAAAAGCTGTTTTCGTTGATTGTATATAAAAATTTATTTTCAGAAGATTTTTCAAATCTTCAAAATAATAGAGGGATTTTATATAAAATTTTTAATAATAAAGAAAAAAATTTAGAAAATATATTATCTAACTTAAATCGTGAAGAAGAATCTTTAAAAAGCGAGATAGAAAACTTGCAATACAAATATAATGTAAGAAGTATAGAGGATTTAAAAAGAATTATATGGACATATATAAAACAAGCATATAGTAATTATTCTAGTTTTTATATAAATAATAAAAGATATAATACTATCGGAGAATTTCTAAATGATAATAATTTAAACACAACGGAAAGTTTAAAAAACATATCAGTTAGCCCTGATAATTATACGGTAAAAAATATTAAAGAAATAATAAATAATTTAGATGAAAAAATAGAATATACTAAAAAAGAATTAGAAAAAATATTAGAAGAAAAGTATAAAGAATTAAGCATTGTAGAAAAGAAAATTTTAGAAATTAAAAACAAAAAGGTATCTGAAATTATTAATATTTATGGAGTAAAAAATTATTATAATATACCAGAGAATATGTCTATATTAACATATTTATTACGAAATGAGTATATAGATGAGACATATAGAGAGTACATAAACTATTTTTATCCAAAAACATTAAAAATAGAAGATAAAAATTTTATATTAAACTTTAATAATGCAAAAGTGACAGATCAAAATTATAAATTACATAATATAGAAAATATAATTCAATATTTTTCTGAAGAAGATTTCTTAAAAAAAGAAATTTTAAATTTTGATTTATTTGAATATATGTTAGAAAGAGGAGCTTTCTATAATTTACAATTAGAGAATATTTTTAAACAACTTAATGATAATGCTCATAATTATGGGTTAGTGTTTTTAAGAGAATATATTATTGCTAGAAAAGTAAATAAGTATTTTTTTGAATATTTAATAAAATATTGTAGTAAAATGTGGTATGAATTAAGCCAATCGTTAGAAGAGGAATACAATAAAACATTATTATTAGGAATATTGCGTTTTGTAGATTTAGATGATATAAAAGAAAAATTAAGCTCTGATCAAAATTTTATAAATGCTGTAAATGAGTGTAACTATTTTTGTGGAATTTTTAATGAAGATGATAGTGAAAGAGCTAAAAGTATTTTACAAATTCTAAATATTAAGCTTATTAATATAGGAAATAATAGTATAAATTCTAGTGTATTTGACATAGTATATAAAGAAAATCGCTACGAAATTAATGTAGAAAATATTGAACTAATATTAAATAAAAAAATGAATAAAAGCATAGATGATATACAAACTAAAAATTATACGTGCATTTCTGAATATAAGGAATTACATGAATATGTTAGTTCGAATATAGAAACATATATTAATAATGTATTTCTAAAATATGAAAATAATACAATGGAAGATATAGTAGCTATAAATGAATTAATGGCTAATGAAAAATTAGATATACAAGCTAAAAGAAAAATTATTATAAAAGAACAAGAGATAAACGATTTGGAATTAGTAGACGATATAATTATTAATGATGATAGCGAAGTAATATTATGGGGAATATATTTAGAAGAAAATAAGGTAATTCCAAATTTTTCTAATATAATTAAATATTATAATAAATACGGTTTAGATGATAAATTGGTAGTATTTATGAATAATAATGCTGAAATTTTAGAAAAAAAGGATACATCAGATTTAAGTGAAAAATTTATTAAAAATGTTATAAGAAATTATAAGATTAATGATAAAAATTTTGAGCTTATTGTTACTTCCGGTTCAAATACATATAGATTTAATGAATTTGATTTTTCTAATATTACTGAAGAGAGATGCAGAAAAATTTTAGCAACTTCAAAAATTATTATAAAATTTAATGAAAGCAATTATAATAATTTAAAAAATTCTTATAATGATTTGTTAATTAATTTTGTTGAAAATAGTATTAAAGAATTTTATGTAATTATGAATAATATAGATTATGATGATATACTTATAACTGATGTAATTTTATCGCATAAAATTGAAAGAAATATGAAAATAAATATTTTATGCAAATGTAAAGATACAATTAGATTTAATAATATATCTCAAAAGCAGAACATTATAGGTTTTATCTTAAGAGGAAGGAAACCTATTAATATTAATTATAATTTGTTTAAGCAACTTTTTAACAATATGTTAGATAGTACGACATTAATAAATTTATTAATGTTCCAAAGCCATTTATTAAGTAATGAACAAATATCTGAGTGTTTACTAAAATTAAGTAAACCTTATTCAGAGATCCCTAAACAAAACAAAAGGCCAAAGATAGAGATAAATAGCCAAAATACTAGGTTTAAAGAATTTTTAGAGAGACGTAAATTTAAATATTTAGGGAGAATAGCTAAAACAAAAGATGGTAAATTTTATCAAGTAAATAAAAAAAGTAGAGTATCTTAAAATACCAAAGCAAGTTTGTAGTTCAGAATAATAAATAATTTAGTAAAATAAGCTTTGAAATTAAAATTTTCAATGCTTATTTTTTTGGAGTAAATATATTGACAAAACTTTTAAATTGCAGTATACTAATATACATTAATCGTATACTTGTACGGGAGGGGGTACAATAATGAAAAAAGAAGAAATTATAGAAAGTGCAAGAGAATTATTTAATCAATATGGTTATAAAAAAGTAAGTATGGGTGAAATCGCAGAAAATGCAAATGTTACTAAAAGGACATTATATTCGTATTTTAAAGATAAAGATGAGATATTAAAATATTTCATAGAAGAAGAAATAGATAATATGAGGGAAATCATAAAAGAAATAGAAAAAGAAAATTTACCTTTTATAGAAAATGTTCATAAAACTATTTTAAAAGTGTTTGAATACAAAAAGAAAAAGCCTTTTATAAAAGTTTTAACTCAAGAATATGAAAAGCTGAGAAATAAAACTATAGATGAGCAATTAAAATTATTAGATAAGAATATACAAGATTACATTAGAGAAAAATTAATATATGCTGTTGAAAATGGTTATATAAAAAATTGCGATATAGATGTCGTAAGTTTTATAATATATAAAATTTATATAGCATTAATATTTGAATGGGATACAGATAAAAAAGAATTAGATGAGAAAAAGATTACGGATAATATTATGCAAGTTTTAAGATACGGAATATTCACAGAAAAAAGTGATCTACCTAAGTAAGTGAATTGATCTTGCAATTTAGTAAAAAAATATAAATTTTCAAAATAAAAAAGAAAGGGAGTTTTTAAATTGAAAGAGAAAAAAAGTATAATGAAGCCGCTTATTATTATTGCTTTACTATGTATTCCTATTATTTATAGCTTTTTTTATTTATATGCTTTTTGGGATCCTTATGGAAAAACTAATAATATTCCAGTGGCAGTTGTAAATTTAGATAATGGGCAAGAGGATGAAAACTTAGGAGAAGAATTAGTTCAAAAAATTATAGATGAAGATGTGTTACAAATAAATCAAGTAGATCAAAACACTGCTGAAGAGAAGTTAAAAAATCAAGAGTATTATGCCATAATTACGATACCAGAAGATTTTACTGAAAAATTAAATAGTGCAGAAAGTGCAGATAGAGAAATAAGTACAATTACTTATTCACCAAATCAAAAATACAATTACTTGGCATCTCAAATTATATCTAAAGTAGTATCAAATATAGAGTTGGAATTACATAAAGAAGTAACTGGAAAGGTTGTTGATAAGTTAGTAGAGCAACTAAATTCAGTTCCTGACGATTTAAGTAAAATAAGTGATGCAGCTGAAGAAATTAAAAGTGGTACGGCTGATTTAAAAGATGGTACAGAAAGAATAAATGAAGGCGCAAGTACATTAAATCAAAATTATGAAGAATTTAATACAGGTGTTAATTCAGTAACAGAAGGAAGCAAAAGTTTAGAAAGTGGAATTGCCACATTAGATAATGGAATTGAAGATGTGTATAATGGTAGTAAAGATTTAACATCATCTTTAGATGAGTTAGAACAATTAGTTACAGCAATATCAACTTTAAAAGAAGGCTCAAATACTTTAAATACCGGCATTACACAATATACAGAAGCATCGAATTCATTTTATGAAAATATTGAACTTTTAATTCAAAGCATTGTATTATACGGCGATTCAAATTCAGAAGCTTTAATAACAAATCCTGATTTAGCTAAAATTTATCAAATAGCTAAAACAATAAATGATTCAAATGCTATTCAAAATTTAAAAATATCAGGTGAAAGTTTAAATGCAGGAGCAGATAATTTAAATACAGGAATAGAAAAAATTAGTGAGTCTACAAATAAATTACCTGAATTAGAAGCGGGAATAGAAAGAATGCAAGGAGCATTAGGGCAAATTAATGACGGTTCAAAAACAGTTAGAAGCGGAATTACAGATTTAACAAATGGATTACTAACTTTAAATGAAAATTCTGCAAAAATAAGAGATGGAATTAGAGAGTTAAGTGATGGAACTTCATCAGCATTAGATGGAAGTCAAAAATTATTAAATGGTGTAACTACTTTTAACAATGAAATAGATGAAAGTTTAATAGATACTAAAAAAGAATTGGAAAAATTAGAAGGTTTAAGTGAATATGCAGAAGAACCAGTAGAAATTGTAGAAGAAGATTACGGTAAAGTAGATAATTATGGAACTGTATTTGCACCATATTTTATGTCGTTATCGCTATGGGTTGGAGCACTAGTATTATTTGTAGTATTATATTACGATGCGGATAATAGATTTAAGTTATTAGGAAGAAATGCACCAAATAAAATATTAAGAGCTTTTCTATATTTATTATTAGCAGTAGCACAAGCTTTAATATTAGGATTTTTATTGAAACAATTATTAGGATTTACAGTTACTAGTGAATTAGGATATTATTTATCTTGTATCTTAATTTCAACAGTATTTGTATCGATAGTACAATTTTTAATAGTAAACTTTAATGATGTTGGAAAATTCTTAGCAATACTTTTATTAATATTTCAATTAACAGCAAGTGGGGGAACCTTCCCAGTAGAAACAACACCAGAGTTCTTCCAAAATTTATATACATTTATGCCAATGCATTATTCAGTAGATTTAATTAAAGAAATGTTAATTTCGGTAGGTAATAATATTCTTACACATAGTGTTGGAGTCTTAGTTGGATTTTTAATTACTACAATTTTATTAACGCTATTGCTGGATATTATAAAATTAATAAAAAGATTTATACGTAAGAAAAAAGAAGCTAGAAAAGGAATGAGAAGTTAATAAAATTTTTATTAATTAATCTTAATATATAACTATTTTTAATAAAAGCGAATGTGCAGTAAAAAAATATTAGAAACTCTTAGAAATATTTACGGAAAGTGTTCAAGTTTATCTTGGAAGGGTGCCGTAAATATTGATATAGAGTTTCTATATTTTTTTGCAAGCCGAGCAATTTTATTAAAATAGTTATATATTAAGATTTTTTCTAAATCTTATACTTTTTAACAAATCATTTCGTTCATATTTATTATGAATCACTAAATGAGTTAATTAAACTATTTATATTATTATTAAGCTTATCTGTAATTTCACAATGTTTTTTATAGTTTTTATAAGTAACATATTTGTTGTAGTAGGCGTAATCTACTAACTTTTCTTGAAATTGAATAAACTTTAAAGATTTTTTAAAATAATTTATTTTTTTTATACTCTTTTTTTCTTTTTCAGCGTACATTAAGTATTGGAGTCCTTTGTATAAGCTTATTTTTGTATCTGAAATAAGTGATTTTTTTAGTTTTCGTGGGTAAAATTCAAGCAGATTTGTTGTGAGATAAATAAGTTTTAAATAATCTTCGGTAAAAATTAATTTATTATCGTTTTTGCGTGTATTCATTATATTTCCTCCTAGTATAAATTTATAGCATATTTATATAATAAATACTGAAGTAAAATAGCAAAATGTAAAAAAAAATAAAAAAGTATCTAAATTATAATAATTTAGATATCTTTTAATTCATTAATTTTATCTCTTAATTCGGCTGCTTTTTCAAATTCCATTTTGCTAGCACAAATAAGCATTTCATCTGTAAGTCTATTTATAATGTCTTCTATAGATTCAGATTCGTCTATTTCATATTTAGTTTTAACATCTTCGATAATACTAATCTTTATAGTATCTCTAACAGATTTCTTTATAGTTTCTGGTACAATACCATGTTTTTCATTATATTCCATTTGTATTTTTCTTCTTCTATTCGTCTCAGAAATAGCCTTTTCCATAGAATCTGTAAGTTCATCTGCATACATAATAACCTTACCATTAGTATTTCTTGCAGCACGTCCAATAGTTTGAATTAGAGAACGTTCAGAACGTAAAAATCCTTCTTTATCAGCATCTAGTATAGCAACTAAAGAAACTTCAGGAATATCTAAACCTTCTCTTAAAAGATTTATACCAACTAAAACATCAAACTCTCCAATACGTAGATCTCTTATAATTTCCATCCTTTCTAATGCAGGAATATCAGAATGCATATATCTAACTTTTATATCAACATTTTTTAAATATGCAGTTAAATCTTCAGCCATCTTTTTAGTTAAAGTTGTAACAAGTACTCTATCTCCAGCTTCAATTCTTTCTTTTACTTGAGTTATTAAATCATCTATTTGATTTTCGATAGGTTTAACTTCTATTTCTGGGTCTAATAAACCTGTAGGTCGTATTATTTGTTCTACAACTTGTTCAGAATGTTCAGCCTCATATTTTGCAGGAGTTGCACTAACAAAAATACATTGATTTATTCGTTCTTCAAATTCGTTAAATTTCAAAGGTCTATTATCAAAAGCAGAAGGAAGCCTAAAACCATAATTAACTAAAGATTCTTTTCTTGCTCTATCTCCATTATACATTCCACCTACTTGAGGAATAGTAACGTGAGATTCATCTACTAATAATAGAAAATCTTTAGGCATATAATCTAATAAAGTAAACGGAGCAGAACCTGGCTTTCTTCCGCTAATATGTCTAGAATAATTTTCAATACCTTGGCAAAAACCAGTCTCTTTTAACATTTCCATATCAAAATTAACGCGTTCTTCAATTCTTTGTGCTTCTATAAGTTTATTTTGTTTCTTGAAAAATTCTATTTGCTCATCTCTTTCTTTTTCAATTTCAGTAATAGCCTTTTCCATTTTATCTTTATTTGTAACGTAATGCGAATTAGGGTAGATGAATACGTGTTTTAATAAATTAATTTTCTTACCGTTCAATGGATTTATTTGAGCAATGCTATCAATTTCATCACCAAAAAATTCGATTCTTAAAGCAGATTCATTTTCGTTAGAAGGATATACTTCTAGAATATCACCTTTAGCCCTAAAAGTTCCTCTTTTAAAATCAATTTCATTTCTAGTATATTGAATAGCAATTAATCTTCTCATTATTTCATCTCTTGACTTTTCCATACCAGGTCTTAAAGAAATTACTAAATTTTCGTAATCATCAGGATCGCCCAAACCATAAATGCAAGAAACAGAAGCAACAATTATAACATCTCTAGTTTCATATAAAGCAGCAGTAGCAGAATGTCTTAATCTATCTATTTCATCATTTATAGAGGCATCCTTTTCAATATAAGTATCTGAAGAAGCAATATATGCTTCAGGTTGATAGTAATCATAATATGAAACAAAATATTCGACATTATTTTCAGGGAAAAACTCTTTAAACTCAGAATAAAGTTGACCTGCAAGCGTTTTATTATGAGCCAAAACAAGAGTAGGCTTTTGAACATTTTGAATTATATTAGCCATTGTAAAAGTTTTACCTGAACCAGTAACTCCAAGCAAAGTTTGAAATTTTTTGCCTTCTTTAATTCCATTACTTAACTTTTCAATCGCTTGTGGCTGATCACCAGTAGGTTTATATTCTGAATGTAATTTAAACATTAGTCTCACTCCTTTATAATTTAATTAAATCCACTTAAATAAATTTAGTGGATTTAATTATTCTTTATTCTTTTTATTAACTCTAAATTTGTAGTACCAAAATACAACAGCAATAAATATAATTACTAATAAAATTAAAATAACATGTGAAGCATTATTAAGTATATTTAATATGTAATCTTTTTTATCTCCAGCAAAAGCCCCTACACAAACTAAAGCTGTATTCCAAATTGTACTTCCTAAAAAAGTGTATAATATAAACTTTAGCATAGGCATTTCGCTCATACCAGCAGGAATACTTATTAAACTTCTTACTACGGGGATAAATCTACAGAAAAATACAGTTTTATTACCTTTTTCATCAAACCATTTATCTGCAGCTTCTATATCTTTAGGTTTAATTCTTAACCACTTACCATACTTACTAGTAACTATTTTAATTAATCTTTCTTTATTTAAAATTTTTCCTATATAATATAGAATAATTGCACCTAATAAAGAACCTATTGTTGCAGCAATTATAACGCCAATAACGGTTATATTACTATTAGTAGTCATAAATCCACCAAAAGTTAAAATTAATTCACTTGGAATTGGTGGGAATATATTTTCTATTAATATAAGTAAGCATATCCCGAGATAACCATAATTATTCATTATTTCTATAATTAAATCTTCCATTTTTTCCCTACTTTCTTTATTATAAAATCAACAATAAGATAATAACATAATAAAAGTAGAATTACAAGAGATTTTGTCGTTTTTTATATTATATTTGTTACAATTCAGGATATACTTGCTAAAAGCTTGATATATAGCTATTTTTAGTCAAAACATAGCTGGAGCATAACAATCCGGGTCTTGACTTGCAAATAGCTATATATCAAGTTTTTATTTAAATGCCTGTTGAATTTTAACCTTGTAACGAAAAAAAATAAAAAATGTCGAAAAAAGTATTTACAAAAGTAAAAAAGTGTGGTATTATATATACGTGCTGTGCGAACAGCAAAAAATACTAAAAAAATTAGTAAATAAACTACTGATTTTTTTGTTTTATTTGTTGCAAAATTTAATAATTTAAAATAATGAAAAATTTATATAAAATTATTAAAAAAAGTGT
>CALXUC010000049.1 GCA_944391575.1 uncultured Clostridia bacterium
ATATTCAATTTTTACTTCAAAATATTGTCCCGCTGAAAATGAACAATTTTTCTCTTTTAATTGGTCATAAGTTACTTCTACACTAAAGTCATCAATTACTTCTTGATTTGCAAATGTATTTACTATTTTTTCTATTTCATCTTCTCTTAGAACTGTTCTTTGATTTTTTCCATCTTTTACTTTAATACCTAATTTAGAAGCGTCCACTAATAGTACTTTTCCACCTTTATTTGATTTGTCTATAAATAATACACTTACATTAGTTCCTGTTGTTGCAAATATATTTGACGGCATTGATACAACACCTTTTATCATCTCATCTTTAACTAATCTTTCTCTTATAGTTTTTTCTATTCCAGATTGTGCTGTCAAAAATCCAGTAGGTACAACTATTGCTGCCTTTCCTTTTTCATTTAGAGAATATATTATATGTTGTATAAACATTAGATATATTGCCATTTTTTCTTTATCTTTATTTGGAACTTTTGGAACTCCTGCAAAAAATCTTTCTTTTAACTTATCACTTGTTAAGTCATCTCTATACTCACTAAAGTCTGTTTTAAATGGTGGATTGCTAACTATATAATCAAATTGTGCCAACCTTGTTTTGCTTTCATTTAAGTGTGCAGGTTCTGTTAGTGTATTTCCGTGAACCACATTACCTAATGAATGTACTAAATTGTTTAGTATTAGATTTAATCTTAAAAATTCATTTGATTTTTGAGATATATCTTGAGTATATATAGTACAATTATCCTCACCTATTTGGTGTGCAAGAGCTAATACCAATGTTCCGTGAACCTGCTGACGGGTCATATACGGTTACATTTTCTACTTTTTCATCATCTTTAACAAGTATTCTTGCTATAATTCTTGCAATTGAATTTGGTGTGTAATATTCTGCATATTTACCAAAATCCTTATTATAATCTTTTACTAAGTACTCAAATATTATTGCAAACGCGTCATATTTTTGTTTGAATAAATTTTCAAAACTAAATTCAACTAATTTATCTATTATAGCTCTTGCAAAATTATTCTTCTTACTAGTTTCTGTTATATGTTGTGATATTCCACTAAATAATCTTATTTTTTCTTTTCCACCTGTTCTTACTGAAAATATATCTATATTAAAATTTGCAATATCAATTAATGTTTCATCAAATAATTTGTAAAAATCATTATCATTTTTATATGCAAATAGATAAGATATTAAATGTTCCACTTTTAATTTTGCTGTATCTGGGTTTAATTTTAGTAATAAAAAATCATAGTTATCTTTCATATCTTCTAATGCTTTTTCAACGTCCCTAGTCTTTTCTAATTTTGCTAACTTATCATCTACTTTTCTTACTTCATATAAAAATTTATCATTCAGAAATTTATATAAAAATACTTCTGTTATAATTTTATATTCACTTGGACTATTGCCAATACCATTATTTTCAGAAATGGATTTTAGTTCATCTATTAATCCTTTAGTTCTACTTATTATTTCTTTTTCTTCATCATTCATTAGCTAGCCATTTTCCTTTCTTCTACATATTCTTCTATTATATTATTTGTTATAAATTGTACTTGTTTAAATGTCAACTTTACACCATATTTATCTGATATTTTTACAATAATTGGTGTTATACTACCATAAAAATATGCTTCATTATCCATTAGTTTATAATTTTTTATTAACATTTCATCAACCTTGTATTTTATACCTATTAGCATTTGATTTAATGTTATATCATTTATATTTTCTATGTTTGCCTCTTTAATACGTTTATGTATTCTCATAAATTTAATATCATTTTCATATTTTATAATTAGCATTTCATCAATGTTGTTTCTATGCTTAATTTTTTCACGTAATTTTTCTAGTAAGGAAATATTTTCTTGCATTTCATTCGAAGAAAGTTCTTCAATATTTTTCTTACTGAATACTCTTTTTAATTCTTCATATAGTGATATAAATTCAGGGTCTTTTTTATCAAAACTTCTTTGTAATTCAACTCTTGTTTTTTCAAGAATTTCTCTAAATTTATCTGCAATTACAAGTTCTGTTTCTGATATTTTTTTGAAATTAAAATCTATTTTGTCTAATGCCATATTTAATAGACCTGTTATATTTTCACTATTATTTATATTTTCTGTAAGATTTAATATATTAATTCTATTTATTACTTCATTAAGCATTTTTGAAACTTTACTTATATCAATTCTATCTGTTAATTCCTCATATCCATACATTTTTATTAAATTATATAATATCTTATAATTTTCTAATGAATTCTTAATATCATTTAGCTCTTGTTTAGGTAGTTCATTTATCTGTTTAGTAAAATTCTCTAAATTATCTGTATCAAATATGAATAATCTATTTTTTATATCTAATATGTCATTTTCAATTTCTTCTTTACTTTTAAATATATTAGAATAATTTTCAAATTCATCACCAAGCTCACTTTGTAATTCTTCAAAATATGCTTTATTTGTCTTATCAAACTCTGCTCTAATGTCTGCAAAATCTACAACATAACCATACCTATATTCATTGTATGGTCTATTAACTCTTGTAAGTGTTTGTAACAAGTTATGTGCTTTAATTATTCTTCCTAAATATAATTTTTTAAGTCTTGGTGCGTCAAAACCTGTTAGTAGCATATTAAATACAACTAACATATCTATATTTCCTTTTTTAAAAGCTTTTTGTTCTTCACTTCTAATTTCTTTATCATCTTCATTATGCAATATTAATGCAACTTTAAAATTATAATTTTTATTTAATTCATCAAAAATAGCTCTTGCTTGTTGAGATGAGTCGCAAACAATCATTGCTCCTATCGTATTATCATTCAATCTAATCCTTGATTTCTTAAAATCATCAACAATATATTCTACTAGTGCAGAAACATATTTAGGGTGAGAATATATTTCTTCTTTCTTGGCCATTCCTTTTATTGCTTCTACTTCTTTTAAAGCTTCATCTAAGTGTGACTTATATGTTGTTTCAATACCCTCTCTAATTAATTTTAAGGTATATCCATCTGCTATTGAACGATTATAATAATATTTGTGTATATAGTCTCCAAATACGTCTTTTGAATTATATCCTGTTCCAATTAATGGAGTTCCTGTTAGTGCTATCATAACTGCATTTCTATCAGAGGCCATTAAATTTGCTAAAAACGAACCCTTAGGATTATAGCTTCGATGAGCTTCGTCCATAAAATAAATTCGTTGAACTTCAACATTATAATCTGATGGCTTCACAACTGATTGTTCTGAAAATTTTTGTATATTAACTACTGTTATTGTTAATTCTCCAGATATTCCAGCTTCTCCGGTTGTCTGAATATTCTTTATAAAATCTTCTTTTGAATTCACATTAATTACTTTTAATCCTCTAGCTCTGAACTCATCTGAAGCTTGATTTAATAAATCAAGTCTATCTACAATAAAATAGAATTTTGCTACTTTACCTTTTTTTGCAAAATAATCTGTTAAATATTTAACATTAAAGTACGTAAGAGCTGTCTTTCCTGAGCCTTGAGTGTGCCAAATAATTCCTTTGTTTATATTTTTATTTAATTTATTTTCAATAGCTAATGTAGCAAAAAATTGAGGATACCTCATTATGTGCTTTTCTATTTTCATAATTCCATTTTCATCTGTTTTTTCTACATAAGCTATTCCATATTTCAATAATTTTAGAAATCTCTCTTTCGTAAATAAAGAGGTTATAATTCTATTTGTTGGTGTATTTATATCTAAATTTGTATTATATTCGGGCGTTCCTTTTATTGTAATATAGTTTGTATCAATTAAAATTTTGTTTTCATCATCTTCTTTTATAGGTTTTACATTACTAACTATATTATTATCTTCTTCTCTAAAACAATTAAAGAAAACTTTTCCATAACTGCTTGTTGCGTAAAAAGCTCCTCTTATAGGCACAATACTATCCTCATCATACTCATCATTATTTGAGAATACTAATAATTGAGTAAGATTAGCAAATTTTTTAAATTTAGGATTTTTAAATCTATCATTTATTCTATTACGTTCAGCTAATATTCCTTCTTTATTATTTGGCTTTTTTACTTCTATGAAAGATAAAGGAATTCCATTTATTAATGGAATAATATCAGGTCTAAATTCATCTTCACCATTTTTATATGTAAGTTCTGTAACCACATTAAATGAATTATTATATATATTGTCAAAATCAATAATTTTAATTTCTCCAAGACCATTTATTAAAGCTTTATAAAAAGATTTACCTAAATCATCATTTTCAAGTAATATTTTTAATTCATTTATAATTTTTTCAATATCTACTAATCCATAGCTAGTATTGTTTATTCTATTTATACTTTCTAAAAAAATATTTTTAAATATATTTATATCTGTATCAATATTATTTTTTTCTTCTTTTAATGATAAATGTTGGTACCCAAGTCTAGTTAAATGTGCTAAAGCAGGTATCTTAACTCTTGTATTTTCACTATACTCCATATTTGCCCCCAAAAATATAATAACTCTAGTATAGTATATATCACAAAATTGCTTTTTTTTCAATCATAATGGAACAAAATTTTACAAATTCTGACATATATATGCAATATAATAAATTGAAAGAGTAGTGATATACTAAACCTCTACTCTTTACTTATATTGCCTTCTTGTTCTAATTCTTTGGTAAAAATATAACCAAAACAAAAAATCTGTTCTTCTGTTAATTTATTAGTTTCATTTCTTACTTGTTTATACTCCTCAAATACTTTTATCTGTTCATCTGTAAGAAATTCACAAAGTTTATCTGACAATTCAATTTGTTTTCGCATATTTACTTTATATGTTGGACTAGGTTTAGTTGGTATCTCACATAATCTATCTACAATACCTTTAATCAAAGGCATATTTAGTTTTATATGGTCAATTACACTTGTTGAGAATAAATTATCAAAATGTTTTAGTATTTCTTTTTCATTCATTATTTACACCACCTTCTTTATATTTTTGTATTATTTCATTAATTATATTATTGTTAGTTGCATAATTATTAGATGACATATTTAATTCATTGGCCATACAGTAACCATAAATAAAACTTGTAAAATTTTGAGTTTCTGCTAATTCATTATGAAGATAATCATAGATTTTTAATTGTTCCTTTTGTTTTTCACTAAATGATTTTATTAAATCTTCTTCTAAATCTGCTAACTTGCTTATTATAAATTGCTCTGATTTACTTTGTCTAAATGTGTTAATAAGAAATTCATAATATAATTCTTTTAATAAATTAGTATTGACCTTTTCTTCTTGTATAGCATTAAATGCTTTTTTAAAATCTTCTACATATTCTACTGCTGTTATATCATTTTTTATTTTTTTATATTCATTTTTAATATCTTCTATCATATATTTTATTTCCTTTCTAATTTTAATAAATCAATATTTTGGGTATCTTATACAAATAGCTTCATACATATAAGGTGCATAACTACAATTAAAAATATCACTAACACTATAATATGTTGATACCTTATCATTTTCTAAATCTGCCTCACTATCATAGATACAACCATTAAATAAATTAAATGCTAATCTTGTTATTTTAGCACTTGTTCCTGTTTGATATGCAGCTGATATACTATCAATATTGATTTCACCTTTAACAATATCAAATATATTTAAAAAATGTTCTCTTGTCACACTACAAATTGCTAGTGTATATACTAATGATTTATAATACACGTCTGATTTTCCATTCTCGTTTAACACTTTCAATTTACTTTCATAAAAATTTTTATGGTCATCATCTACAAAATTCAATTAAATCACCCCTTTATATAAAGTTTTCTTAGTTAGTTAGGTGAAAAATTATAAGCTGGTTTGATGATATATCAATTACATATAATTTTCTAGTTACTAATCTAATTTCCTAACAAATTCTTACAAGTCCACCATTTTTTTGTTTAATACATATTGGACCTATTTCTGAAAATGGTGTTGCTGAATATGACGTTACTATATTATCTTTTAGTTCTTCTTTTTCTAATTGCCACTCATCTTCAAATATACTAACAAATAGTAAATCATAAATAATTCCCATATCAACAGTATTAGTTTTAATAACGTGATAAACTAAATAATCTTTATGTTTGTTTTGAAATTCATCTACTAATTGTTGTTCGTGTTCTTCTAACCAAAATAAAATTCCATATCCATATTCAGACCTGTTAAGTTTGTTTTCATCTTTAAACTCTTTTATAATATTGGGGTGTAATTTTAATAGTTTCATTCTTTCTAATGCTTCTTCCTTAACAATATCCATATTTTTTGCTTCTTCTAATAGCTTAACTACTTCTGACAATACTTCTGGTCCTTCTTTTATTGTTTCTCTTAATTTTTCAAAATTATGTGTAGGGTCAAATGTATCTGTATCTTCTAATGCAAAATATTCATTTTTGCTTTCATTTTCTACTATTGTAAATGTAAAGTTATCATATTCCCTAATGTAAATACTGTATTCGGTATTTTTATTATTGTTAATAAATCCTGATGAAAAACCTTTTTGTATTCCATCTAATATTATTTTTGTAGCAACTTCTTTACTTATAGGTATCATACTAAATCACCACCATTCTAAATTTAAAATCTGGATATACAGGAAATGCACAAGTAGGAATATATCTCTAATTGTGCATTTACATATTCCTTTTCATCTAATTTTGGTTGAACCACCTAATCAGATAGGTTGGTATAAGGTCAATGAGCCAAATCTCTACCTTAACTCTCAATAAAAAGTGTCTTTATTTAATTATCATATGTTTAATTTCGCTTAAAACAGACCAGGTCAGATTTTTAATATAGAAGTGACAAGTTATATGTCTAACTATTAAAAAACTGAAATAGATATGTTTCTGACATAATCTGGTGTATTTTAAAATGTGATATTAATCATTAGTAAATAGCTGTAACCTGCTTAGTTGTAGTATTCCCCTAACTTTAGTATATCGGGTCTATTCTGAAATCTCCAGCTTTTTTGTAAAAAAACTTTACAAATTTTAAAATTTATGGTGTTTTTTGTTGTTTAAAGGATTTATAATCAAAAATAGTACTATTTTACCTTATTTTCAGATATAAATAGTACTATTTGCATATCATATTTTATTTATTTGCTCCCATTATGTCCTATACAATACTCCTTATCTTCCATATTTTTTGCTCAAATTTAGACTTTTATTAAATCTTACATAGAGCTTCCAGTGGTTTTTAGGTACTACCCTAAATTATAATATTCATCTATAATATTTTACATACTTTAATTTCAATTTTTATAAAAAATAAAAACCGCTTAAAAACCGTTTATTAATTTATATTTATTTATATTTATTTACGTTAAATTACGTTATTCAATAAGTTTATAAAATAAAAAAAAGATATAAAGCTAAAACTTTATATCAAATTTTTTTTGGCGGAGTAGAGAGGGCTCGAACCTCCGCGCCCCTTGCGAGACCTATCAGTTTAGCAAACTGACCCCTTCACCAACTTGGGTACTACTCCATATATTTTATTAAATTTTAACACCTATTTAAAAACTTGTAAATACCTCTATTTTTAAAGAGTGAAAGTTTAGCAAACAATCCCCTTCACCACTTGGGTACTACTCCATATTATTTTTATCATTACAATTAAAAGTTAGATATAATCTAACTTTTTAAGTTGGCGGAAAGGGTGGGATTCGAACCCACGGTGAGCTACAAACCCACGCCAATTTTCAAGACTGGTGCCTTAAACCAACTCGACCACCTTTCCATATTTAAAGTACTTTTATATGATACCATATTTTTTTTGTTTTGTAAATAGTTTTTGGGAAAAAAATTATGAAAAATTTTCCAAATTTTTATTAAATTAAAAAAATAATATAATCCGCCAAATAGCTAAAATTATATTATTAAAAACAGTTCTAAAATATACTCCTTTTCGAGGCTATAATAGCCCTACTAACAAATATACCTATCTATTTTTATTTTATAACTAAATATATAATTTATATTTTTGCAAATAAATTAATATCTAATTAAAGGATACGATCTGTTTCTATATTATCTCTTATATAATCAGTAATTATATAACCACAGTTTATAGAAGCTAGGGCACGGACGCCGAATGCGTTGTTGTTGTTGTTCACGTTGCGGTTGTTAGGGTTAACGTTATACAAGTTGTTAGTGTTATACGGCGACGCAAGCCATGACAATCGTACCCAATGTTATTATTGTATTGTTTTTAACCAGCCATTTGTATATTTTGCAATATCATCAAGCTTATTAGCAAATTTCAAATACTTCTTTTCGTTTATTATTTGTTTATCATAACTTAAATTTAATAAGAAATCTATAATTTTTATTTTAGAAATGCATTTTATTAATAACTCTTTCTTAATTTTAGTATCTTCTACTGCATTCGCTTCATATGCTATTTCTAATAAATCATAACTATTATTTCTTATTCTATTTTTTAATTCAATATCTTTTTTGGGAAAATTGTCCATATTATTATCTATATGAACAATTAATTCCCTTATAAATTGAATTATTTTAAATTTTTCTTTATTCATATATTATTTGTTCCATTCTTTTTAGAATGTTTAATGTTTCTTTTTTATTCATATTGTTATGCAAATAATTACTTATATTTTCTATTCTTGCTAATATATTAAAATGTTTCTTCGCTTTATTATATATTTCGTTATATTTGTTTAAGTTTCCATTTTCAAATTTTCCATCTGCATCATAATTATTTCTTCTATCTAATATCATATAATCTATTTTTTTATTTTCTAATGTTGCTATTACTCTTTTTAAACTTACTTCTGGGAAACCTGCTGACTTTACATCTTTTTCCATATCCCTTAATTTATACCCAAATAAATATGATATTATATATGCATCTTTTAGATACACATTATAGAACTTTCCTATTTTTACTAATACAACTACTTCTGGATGTATTTCTTTTACTTCTTTTATTATTGTTAATACACTCATTTTTTATTCTCCTTCCATTTTTTCTTATTTTTCAACAATTTATTTTCTTCTTTTTTATTTTCTTTTCATTTTCTTATTTTTGCGGGCCGCTAGAGCACCAGAGGCGCTCTTAGCGGTACATTTACTTCCTTAAATTAATTTCCTACTATGTCCCATGTCGTTACTCCTCCTGTTGCTGTGCCTTCTTTTACTTGGACTTCAGATGTTAGAGAAACTAGGACCCTCACGCCATGCGCGAAGTAGTAGCTGTAGTACACGCTGCGGAGGTAAGGGTCAACGGTATACAAGTAGTAAGAGCTAAACGGCGACGCAAGCCAGAAATATGAGCCATTTTCGAGTACGCTTATCGGTTCCGCTGTTGTGAATGTCTCCAAATAAAATGTTGAATCTGGATAATTATTATCTATTAATGTATAATTTGTATTAAATTGTTTATTATACCATTCTACTGCTTCTTGTCCAGTTAATATATGTGCACTTCCTCTCTTAGCATATTCATTTTCGTACATACTACAATCTCTATTTCTTAAGATATTTATACTTTCTTCTGAATATCCACCTAGATGATAGTATGTCTCTGGATGTCCGGCACTTATTAAGGTTATCTCTCCTGTGCTTTCGTCTATATCCCATACTCTCCAGCCACTATAATCTGGTGTGTAACTTGTATCAAATGGTGTTGAGTTGCTATTTCTACTTTGTCCTGCTGTAAATCCTCCAAATTGTCCTTGACTCGTTGGTAGGCTTGAACTCTTATTTACGGTTGGACTTCCTGCTGAACTTGTTATCTTTGTAAAATCAGCTTCGGTCCATGTTCCGGCATCGTAGTTTACATAATCTCCTACGGATACTACACTTGCTATTGGTAATCCAGCTTTTTTAGTCGTTACCGTTATTTCACTACTTTCTTTATATAATCCTACTTTATCATATACTCTTACTTTATATTTATAACTTTGTCC
>CALXUC010000050.1 GCA_944391575.1 uncultured Clostridia bacterium
AAAAAATTCTGCCTCAAAGCTATTGATATTACTAGCTTTAAGGCTTCTTTTTATTTCCAAAAAATGTCAAAGTCAGGAGAAAGCAATTAAGGGGCAAAAAAAGTACCCATTAAAGGGTACCCCCGCTAGGGGGAAAATTTTTATTGTTTGGGACAATAAAAATTTTCCCCTCAGCCTTTTCTAACTTTTCTGTTGTTCTTCTAGTTTTCTATACTAATTACTTCTTTTTTCTTTAGGACTCAGGCCTGCTTTATATAAAGCGCAACACGAAAACCGCCAGTTGTCGTTGTCGTTGTACACGCTGCTGCCGTCGCGGAAAGAGGCTGGGAAGTCAGAGCCAGAATTGTTGCAAAGGCCACCCCTGAGGACACGGTAGGTGCTATATTTTTCCATAGTCCATTCATATACATTACCAGCCATATCATATATATTCTTTTGTCTATATGAATCTGAACTTCCGCATGCTTGTCTACTACCACTATAATTTCCCATTCCTGTTGAATCTGTTGCATAAGTATCGTATCCTGCTTCCCCTACATTATACGCCCCTATAAATTTTAATGCTGTATCCCATTGTGTTCCGTATATTAATGTTGATACTGCTCCATATTCACTATCTGGAGTATCTGGGTACATATTTCTTGCTACTGTTACTGCTCCGTCTCCCGGATTTTCATCATCATTAGTACCATTTTCACTCCAAGCTATACTATTCCATACAGTTGCTCCTTGCTTAAATACAGGTCTATCGCTTCCATCTTTTGACACAGACGATGAAGATTCTCCATCTGGTAATCCAGCCTCAAATCTAGCTATATAAAATCCTCCATTTGTTGTTACGCTTGTTTCTGAGCAACTAGAAAATGATACGCCTTTTCCAAAATCATATCTCTCAAATTTTACTGTTGTTCCATCTACTGGCACCCACACAAATTGATTTCCACTTGCGTCTTGTATTACCAATCCATATTGATAACCGTTTTCACTTCCCCATTCTGCTCCTTCTGTTATTGTACTATCTTGTGCATTTCCTACTGGCTTAAATCCTTTTGGAATTATTGGGTCGTTATAGCTTCCTGTTGTTCCTCCACTATATGTTTGATTTACTGGCACTATTTGATTTATTGGATTTTCTATTGGTTCTTCATTTACTGGTGGATTTTTCTCTCCTAAATACTCATCTATTTGCTCTATCATATTTTGAATTACAACGCCTTCATCTCTTGCTGCATTTTCATATGTCTCTGTTGCTTGTCTTGTTTTACTAAATAATCCGTCTCCATCGACTACTGCTGCTATTGCTACTCCCGCTAATATCAGCATTACGACTACAGTGATGACTAAAGCAACTAGAGTAATTCCATTTGGCTTTTTATAATCTTCTTGTAAATTTTTCATATTGTTTCCTCCTTATATACATCTTTATTTTCTTTTAGTTCTTTACTTAGATATAACTTTTAAAAAAAATATATCTAATTACTTATCATCACTTAGATTATTCACCATTTTTGTAATTATTATACATCTTTTTTAAGTTTTATCTAAGCTATTTTCTATTCTACTATATTTCATATTTTTTTGCAATACTTTTTTACTTATTTTTTATTTTTTTTATTTTTTTATTTTTTAAAATTCTGTTATCTTATGCGAAACATACTGTAATATTTTTATTGCACCTACAGTATTAATTATTCCGTCTTTACTTGTATCTGCGAGTAATTCTTCTGCGTCTGTTAATGTAAATTTATGAGATATATGTTGTAATACTAAAATTGCATCTAATGTATTTATAATTCCATCAGAATTTATATCTCCTAATGTTGGCTCACCATCTCCGCCACTAGGTATTTCAGGTTCGCTTGGATTTTCACCACTATTAGGTACAAATTTTTCTAAATATTCAGTAGCAGTATATCCAATTCTTCCGTCCCATAGTTGAATTTTATCCCACCCGGAATTATAATTTCTTTGTAACATTACTACTAAATCATCTTTATAAATTGTATCAATAATATTACCGCCACCCGGGCTATCTCTTATATATAAAGATGATGTGATGTCTGCATAATACAAATCTTTTCCGCTATTAGATAAGCTAGATATTTTATCTACTGGAATTTCTGGCATATTATCAAATACAGGAATTATAAAGTTTAAACTTTCAGTTAATAATCCTTCATCTGTATATGTACTAAATAATGAAGCTGATTGCGAATATGGATCTTGTATATTAGTCATATATTAATGATATAAATCACTAGATGTTATTGTTTGAATTTCTCCTGTTTTTAAAATTTTATCTCCTACGCAGTCAAATTTGTAAAAGTATGCTGTATTTTGACCTGCATTAATATATTCATCAGAGTTAAACATCGCACCTTCTACTATTGCTGTATATGGGCAGTGCCATCCTTTACTATTTGCATATTGTAAGCCATTTAATATAGCATCACCTTCATCAGAAGCACCTATGTTAAAAAAGTTATATGTATTTGGATATGTTGAATTTGTCCCACTAGTTGAACCACTTCCAGAATTTCCTACTTCTTGAACAATTTTTATTACCATACTAATTGGACTCATTTTAGAAACTTCGGCTGCTTCCATAATTATATCAGTATATGTCATAGTTACGCTTTGTTGATAATTAGGATGATTTTCATCACTCATTACAAATGTTATAGGATTTCCGTAATTAAACACAGGATATTTTTTAACTAAATTATGAACCATTTCTTTATTATACAAACTTTCATTATATGAAATCTCTAGAAATTGAAAAATATTTCTCTCATTTATAAAATTTCTTGGATCCATAAAATACGCTGTAATTTCTGAATTAGCACAGTAATATCCATTTTGTGCATCATTACAAGAACACCTATGTGTAATATCATTTCCATAATAGACTCTGTTTTTATGTTGTTCTCCTTCAAGAAATTCATTCCAGTCTATTCCTGTATAGTAAGCTTGAAAATTCCAATTTTGATGCATTTTTTCTTCTACAAAATCTCTTAACAATATTTGATAACTCTCTGGAAATGAATCTATACCATTTGTGACCCTTTGTTGATACGTATTAGTAGCTTTTACACTAGAAAGAGGTAATATATTCACCATTATAAATACTATAATAAAAAGACATATATTGATATTTTTAATACTTAATTTATTTTTTATTCTATCAAAATTGCTCTTTTTATAAAATAATTTTTTTGTTTTCATTTTTTAGCCTCATTCACCTTTTTTTTACAAAAATAGTATATCATTTTAGTATTGATAGGTCAATAATTTTGGAAAAATTTTTTAAAAGTTAACATATTTACATACTAATAAAGTATCAAAATTAAAATAGGTGCCCTAATAATTATTAGAGCACCATCAAGTTTAAGATTGTTATAACCTATGCGTGACCTTGTGAACACTTACCTGTAGAGGAGACTTGCTTTCCCCATTCTTTTTATCATTTCTTTTTCATCTATATAAAATTCCCACACGCAATCAAGCTTTTGATGTAATTTAAAAAAGGATTTTGTAAGTAAACTATCATATATACTATAATTAATACCTTTACTCCTCAAATACCCGCATATAAGTAATTTACAAGATAAACTTTTTATTTTGCACTTGCCACAAGAAGCGGTATCTAAATTATTACACTGAACTTTATTCCTTACATCATAACAACAACCATTGTACTCCGTATATGGAAACTTAAATTTATTATTTTTATCATATTGAGCAAAACATTGATTGTTTTTAAAGTTACAAAAATTATAATTTCTAAATTCACCATCTAAATAATCTGAAAAATAATCATATAAATACAAAATTTTCTTTTTTTTATTTTCTTCTCGTATTACTTCTAGAGCCATCTTCAATTCTTTAAGTACAAAATTATATTTTAAAATATCTTCTTCATCATATTTTATTAAAAATTTAATATTTTTTAAATTACTACTCGTTATAATCTTGTCTAAATTTTTAATTAGCTTATATAATTTATACTTTTTTGAATCCACTATATATTTTTTAGTATAATCATTATTTTTAATGTCTAAAACTTTATCAATTAAAATTTCCTCTGTTAGAACCTCATTTTTTGTTTTTATAAGGTTACTATATATTCTACATAAATTATTCTGAAAATTATAAAACCAGTTTTCACCAATTTCGTAATTATTAAGATTTATATATATCGTGCTATTATCAGTTATCAATTTATTTGGCGTATACTTATTTATTTTAATTACATCATCTAAATTATAATTTTCATTAACTACAGTTATAAAGTCCGAATCTAATATTACTTTTTTTGAATTTTGCATTTTTAAATAATATTCAAACAAATTCACTATAAACTCTGAATTGGGCGTATTTAAGTTTTTTAAAGCTATTATTTGTTTCTTAATAATATCTGCATTCATTTCTGTACCTCTATTTATTTAATCTATTAAAATGATATCACAAATATATAACTTTTACAAGTACTATCCCATTTTTCGTCACTGAATAATGTTCTTATAATAAATTTTTGTATAAATTAATTAAAATTAATTTTGATACTATAACACTTTGATTGCGAATATGGCTCTTGTATATTAGTCATATATTAATGATATAAATCACTAGATGTTATTATTTCTTTACTTCATACTAAAAAGAACTTTTAGTTCTAACATTTATTCTATTCTCATTCTTTTCATATTCATTATACAATTCCATAAATCTTACAATCTCTTGTTTTTTATCGAAATCAACTAAATTCTCTTTAATCCATTTTTGTATAAACTTATCTTTTTTATCAAATACTAGATTTAAACCTGTTCCAAAACTAATGCCATGGTAAGTTATAACTCTCATATACATATAGAAATTCTCATTAGAAAGATTACTACTAAGACTAATATCCGTGAGGCAATACTCGTTATTATTCAATACATTCCTCATATATACTTGCCCTTCTTTTCTATCCGTTTTAGTAATTTCAAATAATCCGGCTTCTGAATTTAGCATACTTTCTAAAAAATCTATTTTTTCTTGTGCTCTATATTTTTTATTTTTTATAAAATCTTCTGTAATACAATTCATATTAGAAGCATTTTTATAAATCACCACATTACCCAAAGCTTGTGCCCCTAATTGTGTGCTTGTATCAAATTTACTATCTATATTATAAACATTTTTATTATCTATATTACAATCTATGATTGACTCAGAATCTCTGTTATAAAAATAATCCATCATACTATTTATTATCTCACCGTGTAGTTTTCTAATCTTTTTATATTCTTTTATATGCGGTTTATCTTTTAATAAAAAATCTTGCATATTAGTAAAAAAATCCAACATGAATTCGTCTAAATCCTCAGAAAATAGATCATCATTAAACAAATCATAGTTTGCAACTTCTTCTATAATACTTTTAGATAATTCGTCGTTATAATTTTCTAAAATCAAAAGTGGTACTAACGATAATTTCAAACTTTCTTCATCAACAAATTCACCATTTTTTATAAATTCTAAAGCTTGCGATATAATATTTTTATTAAATTTCCTTGCTAAAATACGAATAATATTTTCTTTAACTTCTATAGATGTATTTCTTTCTAATTCTTCAAATAAAAATTCGTCTATTGTATCGGAGTTTAGATATTCTGATATATCGTAATAATGATCTTCGATATCACTTTCGCTAGTAGTTTTTAACAAAAATATGTATGTATTAATAAATTCATCATTGCATATACTTGAAAAATAATAATTACACTCTTCTGCATAGCCTATAAAATCCATATTTGAAAAATATAAATCTAAAATGAATAGGGAATAACTTGGATTTGAATATTGGCATAAAGGATATACTAAATATGGCATATGTTCAAAAGTAAAATTATCTACATCTATACCTTCACCTTCGTCTGATTGCTCTAATAATTCGCACATATATTCCAATAATTTTGCATAACCTTCCTTTGTTTGTATTAATGCTATACCCATGGCTCGCCTTAGTATTTCTGTCGTATATGTGTCATTATTTGAAAAATAATATTCGTTTATGTTATTTTTATATAATTCAATTAATTGTGATGGTTCTTTTTTGGAAAAGTGCTTTATTTTTTTATATATTAATAAATTCCCCTCATCTTTTATAATTTCTTCAAAATTATAATCCATATCTTTTATTATATTATAATGATTAACTAAAACAGAAGATATTTTACCCTTTATAAACTCATCATCTTCTTTTAAAGATATATCTATTAAACATTCTATTATTTTTTTGTTTAATTTTGAGTACACTAATCCAACAAAATTTATTCTGTGATAATTATTTTGTACAAAATTTATTAAAGCATCATTTATTTGCTCATCGTCATATAAATGTAAATTACATACATATTCATAAACCGCATTACTAACTATAATTTCTTCATTCGCGATTCCTTCTATTATTTCACTTTTACTTAACATATTATACTCCATTTCTCATAAATTTTACATTTATTATACTACACACATGATTAAAAGCGCAAGTCTTTTTTGCTATTTTATTAGATTTTGGGTGACAACTCAGAGTATATTCGTTACAAAGCTTAATATATAGCTATTTTTAGTCAAAACATAGCTAGGGCGTAACAAGCCAAGTCTTGACTTGCAAATAGCTATATATCAAGCTTTTAGCAAGTATATTCTGAATTGTAACTTACAAAATTGTTCTTAAAATTCTGTTATCTTATATATACACAATGAAGGGAAATACTTCGATAGATAAAGAGAGCAACCTCAATTATAAGATGCCCTCTTCTCAATTTGACTTTATATCAGCTTCTGCCATTTGTCTCCTAAATGCTATTTCTACTACTTCTGGTCTTGCTGAAAGTTCTTCGTATTGTCTTACAGCTTCTTCTAAACTTAGATCAGTTTTTACTGCCATATTTTCTCACCTCTAACTTTATTGTAACATATTTTTAACCTTATAGTCAATATAATTTGACTATAAAATTAATAGAATAATAACAACAACTTTTGATATGTTTATTATATAAATTATATAAAGTATATAAATTTCAAATGTTATAAATATTAAATTTTCTTAAGCTCTTATTAGCATATAATCTTTCGATTTCATAACTTCGCATATTATGTTATACGATATTAAATTGGGTACAACAAATTTTACTAAATTACTTATTGGCTCTACTTCTTTTATTGTTATATAGCCATTGTAGAATAATAGTGATAAAAAGTCATATGAACTAAATGTTTTATCTAATTCAAAACTTTGTACTATATTTCCACTTACTTCACCTTCTAATATTAATTTTTGTATTTGCACTGAATTTTCTTCAGGTGTTTTTATTAGCATTAAATTTTTTAATTTCTCTGCATTTGTTGATAGATTTTTATCTACTATTTCACGTGGTCTTTTTCCTAATTTTACATAATTATTTAAATAATACATCACTAATGTTGGATTAAATATATGCTCTAAATTATCTTGTGAAAATTTATATCCATCATAATTATCAACTAAATCTTTTAAAATCTTTTCTTGCTTTTCTTTATCTTCTTCTACTTCACTAACAAGATTTCTAACTTCATCTTCTGTTAGACCTGTCATTGCAACATATTGAGGATTTAATGTTAATGATGTTGTTATATTAAATCCACTTGTCATACTATCTAGTGTTAGCGGTGCTACTCCTGTTGCGAAAAATCTTTCTACTACGTTATAATCTGTATATGCTTTTATTACTTCATAAAATACTCTTACAAATCCAGCTCTACCTAATATATCTAAAAATGTTTTACACTCTCCTTCTAACAAACCATTTGTAAAGTGATCATATTCATCCACTATTATATATATATTATTTTCTAAATGTAATCCTTGAAAACCTACCAACACATTTTCTAATGTACTTGCTGCATTTTCCTTATTTTCTACATTTATATTTAATTTATATCTTTCAACAAATTTTCTACAGTGTTGATATACCTTTTCTTTAAAACTTTTTTCTAATTCACCTATGTCTATTTTAGTATTAAACAACATTCCTGAAAAATTAAAATTTAATACATAGTAACTGTTTTTGTTCTCTGTTGGATTATTATATATGTCTAAACCTCTAAATAATTCATCGTATTCACCTTTTTTATCTATAGAATAATATGCGTCTAATGTTGTTGTAAATAGCGTTTTTCCAAATCTTCTTGGACGAACGTACATACAATATGTTTCTGTTTCTATTTTTCTTATATATTTTGTTTTATCTATATATTTATATCCTTGCTTTCTTATTCTTTCAAATCCTGATATTCCATATGGTATCTTTATCATTGTTCAAGCCTCCTTTTTCTTTATATATTTTACTATATAATAAAAAAAATAGCAAGAAATTTATTAGTATTTTGATATAATTTCTAGTTACTATTCAGCAGGCATTTAAATAAAAGCTTGATATATAGCTATTGTGAAGCTCAAGACCCGGATTGTTAAACCCTAGCTATGTTTTGACTAAAAATAGCTATATATCAAGCTTCTAGCAAGTATATCCTGAATTGTAACTCGACAATACGATTTTTTCACTTTTTCTATACTTTTATTTTATCATAAACACCAGCTTTACTTGGAAGATTTTTTGAGAAAACTTTTTAATACTGTTACACTTTCTAAAATTTTTCATATTATAAATAAATATGTATAATTTCCTTATATTAAGTGGATAATACTATTATGATTTTTAGGAGGATTATATGCTTAAAACAATATGTGTAAAATCTAATAATGAGCAAGTTAATGATTATATAATAGATAATATAAAAAAATTTGAATTAAATGATATATATTTATCTATTCATAAATTTTCAATATATAAAAATATAATAGTACATTATAAAGGAAATAATTACGATAAATTTATAAACGCATTTTCTAACTTACTTGCTAAAGTTACAATTAAATTTTATAATAATTATTTAATAAAATACTTAATAAATGCTAACTATTTCTACTTTTCAGATTTTGATAAAGATAAAATTTTAGAATATTGCAAAGAGAATTGTTTAGAAGAAGAATTTTCTTCTAAAAGAGAATTTACTTTAAGAAGAATTTTTAAGAATTATCTTTTAAATAATAATAAAATCATATTAAAAGGTTTTATAAACTTTGGATTAAAAGATTATTTAACGCTTTTAGATGATGTTGTAAGCCAAAGTGTTAATAATTATTTAATAGAAAAAGAATATAAAGAATTTATAGAACTTTTAAGATGTTACGTAAATTCAAAGCCACCTATAGCAGATAAAATTTACTTAATATATGAGAATAACAACTCCACTTTAATAGATGAAAATGGAGACGATATATTAATAGATAGTAATATAAAAAATCATTACTTATCTGATATTACATTCTCTAAAAACGATTACTGTTTAAATACATTACTTACATTACTACCTAGAGAATTAATTATAAATCACTATGATAATACTGCTAAAGATGATTTCTTAACTACTCTAGAATTAATTTTTGAAGATAGAATCTTATATTCATAATGCTTTTTCATTTTTTTACTATATATAGAAAATAGCTTAAATTATATTGTTTAAGCTATTTTTATATATAAATTAATAACCTATTGATTCTTCTTTCTTGCTTTTTTAATTTGAAGATTTCTATATGCTTCTCCTAATGTATTAAAAGCGAAATTTGTAAGTGGCTTAAATACCATATATAATTCCCCAACAAATTCTACAAAATCTCCGTTAAAACCTTTCTTAAATTTATAAATACCATATTGTGGGTGATGTTCATCTACATGACCAGATACTCCTCTAAAATCATATATATCACATTTCTTTTCAAGTGCCCATTTTATCATTTCCCATTGCACTAAATAATTTGGCATTACATTTCTATTTTGATTTGAGCTTGCTCCATATAAATACCAAACTTTATTACCATAATA
>CALXUC010000051.1 GCA_944391575.1 uncultured Clostridia bacterium
TTTACATAATTTTTAAAAACCGCCTATTTAGGCTTATTTGTCATGCCTTTTTTTATTTGTTTTTTGTTTCATCATTTACCTCCATATTTTCACACACCAAATAATTGAGCATTTTTTGCTCTTATTAAGTCCTAATTTTAGCTCTTTTTTGTTTCCAATTGTTTGCTCCATTTTTTTCCTCATCCTTTGCTCCTAACTTGTCCTACTTTTTACTCATATTGTTCCTCATTTACATTTTCTATTAATGGATTTATATTCCATTCAATAATTATATTTGCTTCTATCCACTTTTTATATCTTCCGTTTATTTTTCTATCATATTTCCAGTTTAAAAAGGATATTGAATTTAAAGCTTTCTCAAATTCTCCTCGTATTTTCTCAAAATGAGCTTCCCTTTTTTCACCACTTTTCTTATATTCTCTTATATCTAAAACTTCATATAGTTTCTTTACTGATATTACATTTTCTTTATTTGTTATAATTGTTTTATATGCTAAATTAGAATTATAAGTTTTTAATACATTGGGTGGCATATATATATAAGTTCCACTATTTTTTAGAAATTCATATAATTCACTACTCAATACAAAATGTAATTCTTTTTTTGTAAATGTTGTTGTATCCTCACATAGTTTCATTTCTATATACTTACCTGTTGCAGTACCTTTTGGAATATGATAGAAACATATTTTAGTATTTTTTAAAATTTGTAAATACTTCTTTAATTCTTTTATTAAGTCATTTTTACTTCTTCTTTCAAAGAAATTAAGTAATTTATCTTTGCTTATATTTACAACTTGTTCTGAAAAGCAATTATTAGAAAATTCGATATTTACTGCTTCAAGCAATTTAGCACAATTATAATTAACTGTACCATCTTCTCTTATACATTTATAACTAATATTATCTATTAGTTGTTTAAAATTTTCTAATTCAAGTACAAAAAATGTCCCTATATCATCTAAGAAAAATGACTTTCTTGCTGTCGCTTTATCTTTATCAACTTTTTCATTTTTGACTATTACTAGTGCTTTTATTATATTGTCTAATATTTCGTTTTGCTTATATGTTCTATAAAATAAATTCATTAGTATTGCTTCTAAAACATTTACTACTATGCTATTTCCTGCTTGACGATATAGTTTTTTGTTTCTTGCCTTTATAATATCTTGTTTTTGTTTCCCTCTGTATAGTTTCTCATCTGTATTTGCTTCTTCAGCTTTATAATAATCTTCATCTTTAAATCCCATAAGTCTCCAAGCTTCAAGAGGTGTTATCTTTCTATATCCTTCCTTACATTTAAAAACACCACCACGACCACTTACATTTCCTAATTTAGCTAAAATTGTAGGATATATTGTTTCATTTTCTTTTAAAAGTTCACCGGGTCTTGTGTCTTTTTTTTCTTTGTTATTATATTCCCTTATTAAAGCTAATTCCTTTTCATTTAATACACCTCTTTTTATATCATAATCTTCTTGTAAGTAATCTTTAAATGATTTTTTTAATTTTCGCTTTATTGGAAACTCAAATTGCATATTATCAATATCGTTTTTTATACTTAGTACAAAAATTCTATTTCTTTGTTGTGGTATTTCATAGTCTTTAGCATTTAGAATTTTCCAATAATTTTTATATCCTATTTTTTCCATTGTAGTTAAATATTTGTAGAAATTAACTTTATGTGGTTCTTTTGTTACATTAGCCACATTTTCCCACACTACATATTTAGGTTGTAAATTATTAACTATCCTAATTGTTTCATACATTAAACTACTTCTTGTACCACTACCAACGTCTCCACCTTCGTGGTTTCCTGAAAAGCTAAAACCTTGACAGGGGAGAGCCGTGCATAATGAAATCAACTTCTATATCTTTGTTCCATTTGGTTATATCTTGTGGTTCAAAATTAGTATTATTCATTGCATTGTATGACCTTACCGCAAACTCATCTATTTCAATATAATCCACTATTTCAAATGGTATTTTAGTTTTCTTAAATGCTTGAGTAGCTGAACCTATGCCACCAAACAATTCCATTACTCGCAGTTTTTCCATTGTCACTATCTCCCTTCATTTTAAATTTTTAAAATTTGGGAGAATAATGTGTATTGCATTATTTCTAAAAATAAATTATAATATTTGTATAGAGATAATGCTTATAACATTATTCTCTTGTGTATTTGTGCAAATCCAGTTTTTGAAGCTGCAATTTCTCAACTGGGTTTGCCTTCTATTTTAATTTTTTCTTTACTTTCTTACACATACTAAGTATTCCTTTCAACGTGTAAATATATTGATACAATCCTCATTTATAACGCCTGCTTATTCATCTTCTTGTGTTCCAAGCATATATTTATCAATATATTTTTCTAGTTCTGGATATACTCTTTTCATCTCTTCGGCTAGTTTCATTTTAAAATGCCAATAACCTTTACTTTTTCCTGTTCTGCCTTCTAAAATTTCTAGCTGTTCATCATAATCACTTAAATTATGTCTTATAAAGTTAACCATCCATCTTTTTATTGTTTCTTCATCTGCTGAATATGCGTTTCTACATATCTCTTCATCCAAAAAATTGAAAAATTTATAATTATACCAATTTTGCTTTTCTTCTAATGTAAATTCTTCTAAATCTGCTAAATCAATTCTTTCTACTGTTACTGAAAATGTATCTGCTATATCCACTGTTTTATCTATTTTTGTTTCAACAGCTTTTTTAGCACTTATTTTTCTTTTCTCAGCTTTTTCTTTTAATTGAGCAAACTTCTTTGTTTTTTCTATTCGCTTTATGTCTTTTAAATAGTATAATGTCATTGGTGCAGCACACCTATATCTTGGATTATCTACTACTTTACAATTCAAATTTTGTAACAACTTTGTTGCCATACTTCTTGTCCAACCTCTTTTTTCAATAAGTCCTGTGACAGTTATGTATTCCTCTTTCTTTGCTGTTTTTGTTGCCATATTATCACCTCCTTTAAATTTTTTCATACAAACTATTTCAATTTTGCAATTTATTTGCTATAATAGAAATAGAGTATTATTAATAAACACTTAGATACACTTCTAGTGCTAGTGTTTTTTATTAATAGCTTCATAGATAGCATAGATTTTCTAAAGTTTCTCAGGCCGAAGAAATCAATGCTATTTTTTTATTTAAACAGTATTTCTACTGTAAATAACTTATATTACATATTCAATGTACACTTTGTTAATTCATATACTTTATTATTAAATTTTTCCTCTTGCTTCTGTATTTCTTGTTTTACTTTTTGCAAGTTAGAATATTCATTTACTAGTTCTTTTTCTTCATCTAAAATTGGAATTTCTATATCTGCTAACATTTTTATTGTAAGTTTCTTATTATATCCAACTTTTAAGTGTTGAAGATATTTATTATAAAGACCCGATTTTAATATTAAGTACAAATATTCACTTGAATAGTTGCTTTTATTCTTAAATATAAACATATTGTCATTGCATATATATGTATCTTCAAAATCTCTATCAATTAGTATAATATTCTCACCACTTAAACTAGGCAATGCAGAAAATATTAGGTCCCCTTTTTCAATTATACTTGAAGCCCTTTTGTAAAATTTTTGCATATCTATTTTGTATTCTGTTATTGAATTTGCTTCTTTATCATTTATTAGATTTGTTAAATCAGACCATTTTATTACTTTTACTGATATACTATTTGAACTATCTTGATTTTGCTTTAAATATATTGCTTTCGTTCCTATGCTTAGAATTCCTAAATTACCCAATTTTTCTGAACTTACTTTATTTTTTTTCATTCTAATCTGGCTCCTTTCTCTTTTGCTGTACTACTATTTTATCGTAGTATCCTACTCCATAATTTTATTATAAACGATTTTCTTATACTTGTCAATCGATTTTCTAAAATTTATTTACA
Organism: uncultured Clostridia bacterium; assembly: GCA_944391575.1. Lineage (GTDB taxonomy): Bacteria > Bacillota > Clostridia > TANB77 > CAG-508 > CALXUC01. The sequence continues at coordinate 3,923 of CALXUC010000051.1, forward strand.
TATTTTCAAATTTACCTATCATTTAGGTTTTATATCATTCTTAAAATGTTATTGTTGTCCTATTATATAAAAATGCTTGTATGGCTGTTCTGGTGCTCCTGGTGGCTATTTAAAATAATAAAAGAATAGTCTATTAACTATTCTCATTTTTTTTATTCTTATTACTACTACAATTATAGTTTGTGCAAGTCTTGCAAAAATAATCATAATTATCATATATAGTATTTTTACAAGTGTATGGGGTAGTATCCTTAAAATTTCCTAGTTCAAGCATTATGTACAATTTGGCTTCATATAATCCTTCTCTATCTAAAAATCGCCTTACTCTATTTAAAACTTCTAATAAAGTTTTATCTTCAATAAATTTTAGATATTCGTTTATTTTTTCTAAACATTTGCCAATATCATTTTCTAATAAGGTTTCTTTGACTTCTTGTAAAATGTCAATTATTTGTGATTTATCCATCTTTTTTTCTATATATTCTGGATTTGCATTTAGATTACAATTACAATTTTTACAATATCCTTTGTTTATTTTCCTTCTCTTACATTTAGCTTCAGTTATACCATTTATATTGTCCAATTCTTGCTGAACATATCTTTTGGCCTCAAATAATCTATTTCTATTAGAATACCATATAAACTTATCTAAAATTCTTAACATTGTTTGTTCTTCCATTTTGTATTGCCACCTTTTACGAATTATATATTCTTCTTAATCTCTCATTTATTTTTTGTGTTAGTTCAATAGCTTTTGGACTATCTTCATCATATTTTTTGTGTTCCACAATTAGGTCTTTTAATTCATCATCTAATGAAACTAATATTCCCTTTTTATACTGATTTACTGTACTTAACGTCTTGTTCTGCCAATTTTCTTGATTTAGACATTGTTGTATATCTTCTAATATATCTATTACTACTGATTTTTCTATCATTTAAAAACACCACCTGTGGTGTCCAGTTTATCACATTCTTATAATAAAATCAAATCACTTAATAAAATTTATAATTTTGGAGAAAATAAGAATATGAGAAACAGTATTAAATATAAGGGCAAATTAAATGTAATTGGTCCAGTTATTAGAAAATATAGAGAAAATTTAGGTTTATCACAATTAGATTTATCAGCAAAACTAACTTTACTTGGAATTGATATACCTAAAAATTCAGTTCAAAGATTAGAAAATGGAAATAGAGTTATAAAGGAATATGAACTAGCTGCTATTGCTAAAATCCTTAATGTATCTACTGATGAATTACTTAAAGATTTTAGAAAAGAGTTAGATGAACAATAAGAACTAATTTGATGAAGAAATTGGTTCTTTTTTATTGATATTGTCTAAAATGCTTGACGTTTTAATATTTTTTTGGTAAATTCTATGTATATAAATAGGAGAGAGGAGATAAGATTATGAATAAAGCTGAATTAGTAAATGCAATAGCAAATGAAACAGGTCTTTCAAAAAAAGATACAGAAGCTACAATAAATTCTTTTGTAAATGTTGTATCAAATGCACTTGTCAATAAAGATAAAGTTCAATTAATTGGATTTGGAACATTTGAAACAAGAGAAAGAGCTGCTAGAACTGGTAAAAATCCTCAAACAGGTGAAACATTAAATATTCCAGCTTCTACAACAGCTGCTTTGAAAGTTGGTAAAGCATTAAAAGAAAAACTTAATAAATAAAAAAATAGAAGTCTAGCTGATAAAGTTAGACTTCTTTTGTATGACATTTTCTAGTACAAATAAGAGCAAATTATGGGATTATTTCTTAGCAATAAGATACTAATCTTCTATAATATTTTCTTGAATTTTCAATTCTAGTTTCCATAGCTTGATACTGTTGTTCTGTAATTATATCTTGTGACCATAATAATTTATTTAATCTTGATTTGTCTTCTGCAATGTCATCAATTTTATTTCTTAGGTACTTTTTATATTGTATATAGTCTGACCAATAAATCCCATCATTTCTAATTCTTTTATAAAATGATTTGATTTCCTCAAACATTTGACCTTGCATATTAACCTCCATTATCTATAAGCTGTTTTTTAGATTTAGTCCAATTAGTTGTAATTGTATTTCTATTATATCTACTTGCTTTTGTGTTAAATCTAATTTCTTTAAATCAGATTTACTTTTTCTACATAATTGACCTAATGTGCTTATTTTGTTATTTTCTAAAACTTTAATTATTGTATCTTTTATATCTAATCTATTTATACTTTGGTTCTCATACTTATCATTCAATGTCATATTTATTGCTCCTATTTCTTAATATCTCTATATACTATAATACCACATTAATTCTAATTCGTCTATTATTTTACAAATACGCTTGACAATTAACATAATTTTATGGTACAATAATAATTGTCAATGGCAAAGACATTAAAACACTGGGCGATTTCAGGGTCCATCATACAGGAAACTGTGAATTGTAGTTTATCTACATACAACTGAAAAAAATTTAATTTTAAAGATTTAAAGGGCGATTTCGTGGTCCAATATACAGGAGACTGTAAAATAAAAGCAGTGATTTTAAAGAAACTATAATTGCGGTTATAGTTATCTATCTACAAAAACGAAATAAAATCAATAAAAATTGATTTAAGGTAGGATACAATTCCTACCTTTTTAATTTTTACTTTATTCAGTTATTCATATCAATATCAATAATTTCATTTATTGGTATTTCTGTTCTATTTTCTAATACTATTACCTGATTATAACCGTCAACTTTTTTAATAATTCCTGTTATAGTTACATATTCTCCACCAGCTTTCCTTGTATCTGGTATAAAATAAGTTATTGATACTGTCGGTCTTTGTGATATTTGTTCTAAAATTATCTGTATTTTATTATCTAATATACTTTTAGCTTCGTCATCTAATTCTATCCTTCTATTTGTAAGCCTTGCTGTTTCTTTAACTTCATCATCATAACCAGTTAATGCTGCAAAAGGTGCAAATTGTGCAGCTCTTGCTTCTAATGTCATTTGTGGGTGTTTCTTTGAAATGTGATGAGGTAGATTTATAATATCATCATATTTATTACTCATTTAACCTTTATGACCTCCTATTTGACCATTTCTTTCAATAGTTGTTCCACCTTCTTGTAGGTTCATACCTTTTAAAATTGCATTTTTGCCATACCTTTTCTTAATATCTATCATAGCCTTTTGTAATTCTTTTTCTGTCTTTTCTTCCTGTGTTTTTTCCACTTTTTCTTGATAATTTGTGAATAAGTCTATCTGTTCAAAAGGCTTTTCTTTTTTTGCTGTTTCTTCATCTACAACATTATTAGCTGTAATATTTATTCTTCTTACTAATAATTGTTTATTCATAATTCTTTCATATAACTTCATTGTGGCTTCCATTATAATTTTAGTAGAAGCTGTTTTATGGTCTAAATTTATTGTTCCGTGAGCGTGTTTAGGGATTTTTCTCCCATATCTATCTATTGTAATCTCACCTTTATATGAATTACTTATATATGGGTCTATTAAATTTTCTATGTCATAGCCAACTGTTAATACTATTTGATTAGTAACTAAATTTTTTTCCACTAAATCTAATGTAAGTAATTCAGTCATTTCTTTTACTATTAGTTTTGTTTGTTCATAATTATATGGGCAATGTAATACTTGACCTGAACTTATGCTATTAGTTGTAGGTTTATATGCTTTTATTTGTTTAATAGTAACTGGTTCCCAACCCCAGGCGTGGTCTATTAAAAGCTCTGCATTTATTCCAAATAGTTTGTATAGTAGTTCTTCATTTTGTATTGACACTCTTGCTATATCTCCCATAGTATATATCCTATGTTCTTCAAGTTTTTTAGCATATCCTTTGCCAATTCTCCAGAAATCCGTAATTGGTCTATGGTCCCATAACAGTTTCCTATATGTCATTTCATCTAATCCAGCTATTCTAACTCCATTTCTATTAGGTTCTACGTGCTTTGCAACTATATCCATTGCTACTTTGCAAAGATATAGATTTGTCCCTATTCCGGCTGTTGCTGTTATTCCAGTTGTTTCATATACGTCTTGTATAACTTTTGTAATAAGTTCTCTTGCTTTCATATTATATGCTTTCAAATAATGCGTAATATCTATAAACACTTCATCTATTGAATACACATATATATCTTCTGCTGAAAACCATTTTAAATAGACATTATAAATGTTTGTACTAAATTTCATATAATGGCTCATACGTGGTGGTGCTACTATATATGATAATTCTAAATCAGGATTTTTCTTTAAAGCAATGTCATCATAGCTTGAACCTGTAAATGTTTGATTTGGTGCTTTTCTTTTCCTATCTATATTTACTTCTTTTACTTTTTGTACTACTTCAAATAATCTTGCTCTACCTGGTATTCCATATTGTTTTAGAGATGGACTTACAGCAAGACATATTGTTTTCTCTGTTCTACTACTATCTGCAACAACTAAATTTGTTGTAATAGGATTTAAACCACGTTCTTGGCACTCAACAGACGCATAGAAACTTTTTAAGTCTATTGCAGCATAAATATGTTGTTCTTTATCTTGCATAGTGCACCTCCTTATTTAGATTATTGTTTAAATTATAACATTTTATTCTGTTATTGTAAACACTTGTTTGTGCATATTTCAAATTTTTTATATGTAAAATAATATTGAGGAATATATTTATACCCTATACCCAAAATATATTTCTCAAATTGCAGGCGGATTATTCATAATCTTTCTGCAATTTTTTATATATAAAAAAAGAATAGACCTATTGCTAAATCTATTCTAATTACAAATTATACTCTTTTATATCTTCTACAATCCACAACTCCTGATAAATATGTGGATAACCCTTCTCCAGCTATTAGATTTTCCTTTTGTTGTTTAGTCAAATTCTTAATTTGATATTCTAATTTACAAGCTAATGATTTGCTTTTGCTTCTCCAAGCGATTTCAAGTTTAGTTACTTTATGTGATTTAGTATATTTAGCACCATTTTTAGATATATGTTCATTTATTCTCTTTTCTAAATAGTTGGTCATACCTGTATAAAGTGAATTGTCTTCGCACCTTATAATATATGTATAATACATTTTATGGCTCCTACTTAATTTGGTTGAAAGTTGTTAAATATACTCTTGAACCAACTTTTTTATATGGTCTTTGATTTTCTATCCCTTTGTTAAATAATTCTTCTATTTTCTTCTCATCTTGTTTAAAGCAGCCAATAAATTCATAATCATCATTAACCTCTTTACGAAAAATATATATTGTCTTATCTCCCCAATAATCATTTCTTTTTGCTATCTTTTTATCTCCTTGTGGATTACAATGTTCATACATATATTGTTCATCAAGAGTATCAGTCCAATTTTCATTTTGAACCTTTGTAAACATTATACCTTCATTTTCATTTAATATATAACTTCCACGCATCCATCCTTTTACATTTACATTAAATAATCTTAAAATCTCTACAATATACTTAAATTTAGCGTGGTCTGCAACGTCAATATAGCCTTTGTTGACATAGTAATTTATTTTTTCTTCATTCATTTTCATATTAACATATTCTCCTTAACTTAATTATCATTATATCCATAACCATCTATTTTTCTTGATAGCATAACTTTCTTCCAATAATTTTCTCTTGATATTATAAATTCAAAATCTGTTCCTATTGCATACCATTCTAAAAGTGTAAATGTAAAATTATCTCTAATATAATTATTATCTAATTGTAGCATTTCCTTATTCCCACCATTTTTTGAATATATATAATCACTCCATCTTTTCCATATACCATTTTCTCCATATGCACTTCCAATATATTTTTTTCCATTACTCTTATCAAATAGCATATATACACCAGTTACATTTTCTAATTTCCTTTTCCATTCATCTACATTATTTTTTATAATTACTTCTAGTTCCTGAAATGTTAAATTTATATTATTATATCCTTCAAATTCAACTCCATTATATGGTTTCTTTAATAATTCTACTAC
>CALXUC010000052.1 GCA_944391575.1 uncultured Clostridia bacterium
TACTCATTTTTTCTATATTTAAATCTTTAGGTATCATATATACGTCATCTAAAATAAAATGCCTACTTTTCTCATATCCTTTTTCTTCTAATTCTCTTTCAAAATTTTCTAAACTTCCTTTTATTCTTAAAGTTATCTCATTATTTTCTTTCATATTTTATCCTTACACCTATTTTTAATCTATTTCACAACAGCTTTTTTATTATTAAACGCTATTCCATATTTTAATATATTGGTTATTCCTTTTTCTTTCATTTCTAAATAATACTTATTATTATTTATTTGTTCTAATGCATTTTGTGCCTCTTCTTCCATTTTTTCATCTTCCTTTACTGTTTTAAATTCTAATATTGCTCCTACACTTTTATCCATTTTTTCTATTTTCATATCATACCTTCCAAAACCACTTTCTCTATTTGATAAAACCACATAATCTTTTCCCATATCTACCATTAAACCTAATACGAATCCGTGATAAAAATTTTCTGCATTATCAAAATAACTCATTGATTTTTCCATCAAACTATTTAATAACTCTTCCACTATTTCTTTTCTTTCTTCTAATAATGCTTTTTGTAATTTTATTATTTCTTCTCTTCCTGTTTTTTCTTGGAACCACCTATTTATCATATTTTCAAAAGCAACTTCCACTTCTAAATTTGGAATTTTTAAATACCCTATTTTGTATTTTCCTTCTCTTTCTATCTTTTCTACCGTTAAATATCCTGACATTAGCATGAAATTATATATATTTTCTCTACTTCCACTTATTTCTGAATAAACTATATTCTCATCTAACTTTACTTTTATTATTTCACCTATTAATAATTGCTCCAATTCTTGCTTTATTATTGAACTAGATTTTTTTAATATTTCTTCTAAAATATCTGTACCTCCCGTATTTGTCCAATAATAATCTATTTCCTTCCTTGATATTGCTTTTAATATGCTCCAAGGATTATATATCTCTGTTCCTCCAAAGTTATAGCCGTCATACCATTTCTTTATATCTTCTTTTCTATCTTTCATTCCATATTCTTCTAATATCTTATCTACTTCTTCAGGTAAAAAGCCAAAATACTCACTATATTGTTCATTTAATATTGAATATATATCTATATTATTCAAACCACTAAATATACTTTCTTTTGATACTCTTAATATTCCTGTAATACAAGCAAATTTTAGTGCATCGTTTGTTTTTAATGCCGCTCAAAAAAAATTTCTCATAAAATCTATTACTTCATCATAAAATCCTTCTATATATCCTTTTTCTATGGGTGCATCATATTCATCTATTAGTATTATTACACGCTCTTTATATAATCTCATCAAGTACTGACTTAAATTTTTCAATGATAATTGATATACAGCTTCATCTGCCATTTTTAATAAAATTGCATTATAATCTCTTTTTTCAGTTTCATTTAATACTTCTTGAACTTCTATATGATCATAGTATAATTTAGATATTATATTTTTTAATAAATTAAATTCTAATTCCCAGTTTTCAGCTTTTATCTCTTTTAGATTTAAACTTATTACCGGATATTTACCTTTCTCTTTTTGTATTTCTTTACTTGATTTTTCTATTTCTAGTCCTTTAAATAAATTTTTGTTTACTTCTTTTTTCTTTATATTAAAATAATTGTCTAACATACTTATTGTTAATGTTTTTCCAAACCTTCTTGGACGTGGAAATAAATTTACTAAAGAACCTCTTGTTAATATATCTTCTATTAATCTTGTTTTGTCTACATAATAATTATTATTTTCTATTAATCTTTTAAAATCATCTTCTCCTATAGGAATTTTTTTTAGATTATTATTCATAAATAAAATACACCTCTTTTTTACCTTAGAATTATTATTAAAAATTTTTTCTAAAGTTTACTTTTTATATATTTTACTATATAATACCAAAAATAGCAAGAATAACTCTTGCTATTTTTCTCGTAATTGTAACAACTCAGCAGTCATTTAAATAAAAGCTTGATATATAGCTATTTGCAAGTCAAGACCCGGATTGTGTGCTTTAAGCTTGCTTTTGACTAAAAATAGCTATATATCAAGCTTTGTAACGAATATACTCTGAATTGTTACTCGTAATTCAATTGCAAATTTTATTTTCTTATACCCCATAATAATCTGCCAATTTTTTAAATGCTGGCAATGCACGTTTTATCATATCTGTAGATACACAGTATGCAATTCTTACATAGCCTTTACAAGCAAATGAACTTCCAGGTACAAATAAAATATTATACTCTTTCGCTTTATTACAAAATTCCATATCATTTTCTACAGGTGATTTTAAGAATAAATAAAATGCTCCTTGTGGTTTTATACATTCAAAGCCATATTTTTTTAATTCATTATACAATAAATTTCTATTTTCATTATATGTACTTAAGTCAACTTTTTCATCTACACATTCTATTAATGCTCTTTGTATTAAAGATGGGGCGTTTACACAGCCTATTATTCTATTTGCTATTGTTATTGCTGTTATAATATTTTTGCTATCTTCCATTTCATTTGGAACTACTACATATCCGATTCTTTCTCCTGGTATAGATAATGTTTTGCTATATGAGTATACTACGAATGTGTTGTTATAATATTTTGTAATATATGGAACTTCTACATCTTCATACACCAATTCTCTATATGGCTCATCTGATATTATAAAAATTTCATGTCCATATTCTTTTTGTTTTTCTTCTAATATTTTAGAAATCTTTTTTATTGTTTCTTCTGAATATATTACTCCTGTTGGATTATTAGGTGTGTTTATAATTACAGCTTTCGTTTTTTCTGTAATTTTACTTTCAAATTCATCTAATTTAGGTTGAAAATTTTTTACATTTGGAGATATTTCGACTAGCTTTCCGTCATAATTTTTAACGTAATTCTTATATTCCATAAAATATGGAGCAAATGTAATTACTTCGTCATTTGGATTTAATATACTTTTTAAAATTATATTTATTCCAGAAGCGGCTCCAACAGTCATTATAATATTTTCTGTAGAAAAATTTGTACCAAATCTATTATTTATACTTTTTGAAATTTTTTCCCTAACATCTTCAAAACCTGCATTGCTCATATATCCATGTACTTTTAAAGAATCTTCATTATCTAATATTTCTTTTATACTATCATTAACTTTTTTAGGAGCGGGAACGCTAGGATTGCCTAAACTAAAGTCGTAAACATTTTCCTTCCCATACTTTTCTGCAAGTTTTTTCCCTTCCTCAAACATTTCTCTTATTACAGAATTATTTTTTACTAAATCTTTCATTTTTTCAGAAATCATTTTAAAATCCTACCTTTCATTAAAATATTAATAATAATTTTTTAAGCAATTACTTCTTATATTTACCCAATATTTTAAAATCCACTACCACATCATTTAGTTCTTTTAGTGCAATTTCCGCGTTACTATTTAATTCTACATCTATCCAAAAATAATATTGTCCTAATTGTTTCTTAGTTGGTCTTGATTCTATTTTTGTTAAATTTAGATTATATTTTTCAAATATACTTAAAGCTTTATACAAGGCTCCCGGTTTATTTTCAGTAAAGAAGATTAATGTCATTTTATTTGCATCTACTATTTTTCTGTTATAATTACTTAATCTCCAAAATTTTGTTTCATTAAAATTATTGTCTTGTATATTTTCCTCTAAAACTTCTAAATTATATTCATCTTTACAACTAAGATTACATATACAAGCCACATTCTCTTTTTGTGATACTTCCTTTGCACCTAATGCAGTACTTGATATTTCTATTATTTCTGCTTCTTTGAAATTTTTTTGCAAATATTCTCTACACTGTGCCAACGCTTGTGGGTGTGAGTATATTTGTTTTATTTCGTTAAATTTATACTTTTCTTTAGCCATTAAATTTTGGCTAATTTTTAAAATTTCTTCTCCACATATATAAATATTATTACTTTTTATTAAAGTATCTATTGTCTCTGTTACACACCATTGTAAAGAGTTTTCTATTGGAACTATCGCTTCTTCTATTAAATTATTTCCTAAAGCATTTATTATATCTTTTATTGTTCTAAAAGGTATCTTTTCATATTCTTCTCCATACGCTTTATTGCATATTTCATAAGAGAAAGTTCCTTTTGGACCTAAATAACCAACTTTCATTATATTTTCAATCCTTTCTACTTTTACTAATTGTAACAACTCTGCAGACATTTAAATAAAAGCTTGATATATTCTGAGTTATTACTACTAATTTACATCTTTTACTTCATAATTATTGTCTTTTAAAATGGCAAAGCCTTTTTCCTTTTCTTCAATATTTTCAAAAACAATATTCAAAGCACCTTGCATACTTTCTCTATTATTCACTATTCCTATATTTTTTATATTAATATTGTTTTCTGCTAAAATAGTAGCGACTTTAGCAATAGCACCTTTTTCATCTTTTATTGTTATATTAAGAGCCGGCATTACTTGACCATTTATTTTCTTAATTACAAAACTGTCTCTATATTCTTTCGCAGTTTTGAAGAAATTATATATATCATTTTTGCTTTCTATATTAGAAATTTTTGCTTTTATATTTTCTAGATTCTCTATATACTTTCCTAATACAAATATAATTTCATCTTTATTTTCTATACATATATTTTCCCACATTATAGGGTCTGCCGATGCTATTCTAGTTATATCTTTAAATCCACCTGCAGCTAATAATTTCATTTTCTCGTCTTCACTATCTAATTCTTTAACTAAATTTACTAAAGCAGAGGCAATTACGTGCGGAACGTGACTTATAGTTGCAACTATAAAGTCATGTTTTTTTGCATCTATTAATATAGGTATGGCTTTTAATTCTATAATTATTTCTTTTAATCTTTCTATACTTTCTGTATTATTATTTTCAATTAAAATATAATATGCATTCTCAAACAAGTAATCATTTGATGTAGCATATCCCGCTCTTTCTGAGCCAACCATTGGATGCGCACCTACAAAATTTATATTTATCTTATCTAATTCCTCTAATATTGTACCTTTTGTACTGCCTATATCTGTAATTATACAATTTTCTTTTACGATATCTTTTAATTGAATTGCTAATTTTGATATTAAGCTTACTGGTGTACATAGAAATATAATATCAGATTCCTTGAAATCTGTAATATCACTTGCTATTTTTGTTATACTTTTTTCAGAAAGTGCTAATTCTAATGATTCTTTATTTTTATCGAAAGCACATATTTCTTCTACTTTATCTGATTTTATGAGCGATTTTGCTATGCAACCACCCATAAATCCTAAACCTATTATTCCTATTTTGTACATATATCTCTCCTTTTAATTATTTAAAGCTCCCATAAGGGAGCACAAAACTTTATGACTTTATGGAGCTTCTAGGGAGAATCGAACTCCCGACCTACAGGTTACGAATCTGTTGCTCTACCAACTGAGCTATAGAAGCATATCATAGAAAAGGATTACAACCTTTTCTATTTTTATTTTCTAAGAAAGATACATTAAAATTGCACTTTCCTAGAAAACAACTTTATATTTTATTTAAATCTTTTTCCTTTAGATGATCTTCCACCTCTATTATCTGTGTTATCATCATTATCCCATATATCTGAAACAGTAGGTTTTGTAGCACTTTCATTACTACTTGTAAAAATATCATTACTTTTATTTCCTTCTGATTTTGTATTTCCAAAAATATTATTTTCTTTTTTAGTATCTGCTGTTGTTTCTATATTTGTTGAATTTTCTGTACTTTTACTTCCAAATATATCATTTTTTACGGTATTGCTACTACTTGTGTTTGTATTATTGCTTTCAAAAATGCCAGTATTTGGCGTTTCATTTTTATTTGAAGTTTCTTCTACATTCATTTCAACTTTATCTGTAGTAGTTTCTGTTGTATTTTTAGTATCGAAAATATTATTTTTGTTACTATTATTATGTATGTTTGATAATTTTTCTAATTCTCTATATGATTCTTCTTCATCAACAGCTACTTTAAAATCACCTTTTTTAACTTTATTTTTTGGAGTATCTTCTACATTTCCAAAATCATTTTCTGCTTTTTTCCTTGTATTAATAATTACAATAATTCCTATAATAATTACTGCCACTATTGCTGCTACTGCTATTAAAATTATTTTGCCTACCTGACTTCTTAATTCTTGATTTGTTGTAGTATTTTCATCTGTTGTTGAAGCAGCCACTGTTTCAGGTTCATTTTTAGTTACAGTTATTTGATAATTTACTGTAGTTTCTCCATCTTCTGATGTTACTATTATTGTAATTAAGTTTTCACCTATTTGTAAATTACTATTTCCTACTATTTCAACATTTGCATTTTCTTGATTAGCCGTTGCAATTACTTCTAATGTGTCTAAATCTTCTGCAAATTCAGCTTTATATTCATATACATCTGTCGCGAAAGTAGGATTTAATTCTAACCCTGTTATTACTAAATTTGATAATCCTACTCCTCCAGCATTTTCTTCGTCTGTATTTTCATCTTCGTTATTTTCTTCTTCATTATTATTAGGATCATTTGTTTCGTCTATAACGTTTGGTGGAGTAGTTTCATCTATAGTTCCAGCTGTTTTTCTTATGATTCTTATACTATGTGATTCTTCACTTCCATCTGGCGCTCTGACTACAACTGCAAAACGGTTTGTTCCTTCTTCCAAATTAAATGTTCCATTTCCTGAAATTATTGTAGCTCCCGGATCGTTGGCAACTCCTGTTATTGTTACACTTTCTAATGAGTTGTCAACTGTTATATCGTATATTCCTGAACTCGCAATTCCTATTACACCAAATGGAGATATTGATAAGCTTGCTAATGATGTATCACTTGATAAACTTGGCTCTGGGTCTGGTGTAGGTTCGGGTTCTGGGTCAGGTTCTGGAGTAGCATTTTCTATATTAACAGTTAATGAAGCTGTTTGTTCTTCTTCACTTTCGGGTGGAGTATAATTAGCTACTAAACCTGAAGCATTTATAACAACTTGACCAGATTCTCCAGCCGTACATGTAATTGAAGCAGAATAAGTTGACATTAAATCTATATCTGTCTCACTTAAAGAGCCATTGCTAACACTTAATGTTGCTTTTGAAGCTTCGTTCTCACTAACGGATACTGTAACGTCGAAAGTTTCTCCTGGTGCAACTGTGGATTTTGAAGCACTTAAACTTAACCTTGCTTCTGAAACAGTACTTAAACATATATTTATTAGTACCGCTAATCCAATTATTACAATACTTTTTATTATTCCTCTTTTCATACTTTACCTCCATAATTTAATCTAAAGTGAAATTTTAGATATATTCATAATATGATTTTTTACTTTTACATAATCTAATGGTGTAATTTGATTATCGTAATTAACATCTGCTGCGATTTTATAACTATCTTCTAAAACTGTTACTTTCATAATATTATTTTTTATTTTTACGTAATCTAATGGTGTAATTTGACCATCTCCACTCACATCTCCCGCTTTAATTACAGTATATTCCTTATCATCTAATTTTATAACATAACCTGTACCTAAAGAATTATCTGTAATTTCAGTATCGGCTTTTTTCACACTATACATTCCAGCATTTACTTTACCTGCCACAACATTTGCTGTTATACTTGGAATTATTGTAATCGTGCTATTTTCCTCATCAATATTAATATAATTCATAGTTACTACATATTCCTTAGAAACGTATCCACTTAATCCATTAAGCAATAATACTTTGTACCAATTGTTCGTTTCTTCTTGTATTATGAATTCTTCTTTAGGTTGTATAGAAGCTATTACATTATATGAAGTTCCTGCACCTGCTCTTAAATTCAATGTTGATGAAACATCTGCATATCCATAATTAATATTTGGTACATTTCCTTCTATCTTACCTATAACATTATCGTCACCGCCACTAGGTATTTCAGGGGTACTTGGATTTCCATCACTATTAGGTACAAATTTTTCTAAATATTCAGTAGCAGTATATCCAACTTTTCCATCCCATAGTTGAATCCTGTCCCATCCTGAACTGTAATTTCTTTGTAACATTACTACTAAATCATCTTTATAAATTGTACTAATAATATTGCCACCACCCGGATTATCTCTTATATATAATGTAGATGAAATATCTGCATAATATAAGTCTTTACCACTATTAGATAAACTAGAGATTTTATCTACTGGCATTTCCGGCATATTATCAAATACAGGAATTATAAAGTTTAAATTTTCATCTAACAAACCTTCATCTGTATATGTACTAAATAATGTTGCAGATTGTGTATATGGGTCTTGTATATTAGTCATATATTGGTGATACAAGTTACTAGATGATATTGTTTGAGTTTCTCCTGCTTTTAAAATTTTATTTCCTACGCAATCAAATTTATAAAAGTATGCTGTATTTTGACCTGCATTAATATATTCATCAGAGTTAAACATTGCACCTTCTACTATTGATGTATATGGACAATGCCACCCCTTGCTATCTGCATATTGTAGTCCATTTAGTATAGCATCTCCCGTATCAGAAGCACCTATATTAAAAAAGTTATATGTATTTGGATATGTTGGGTTTGTTCCACTAGTTGAGCCACTTCCAGAACTTCCTACTTCTTGAACTATCTTTACTATCATACTAATTGGACTCATTTTAGAAACTTCTGCTGCTTTCATAATTATGTCCGTGTATGTCATTGTTACGCTTTGTTGATAATTAGGATGATTTTCATCACTCATTACAAATGTTATAGGATTTCCATAATTAAACAAAGGATATTTTTTAACTAAATTATGTACCATTTCTTTGGTATATAATTCTTCATTATATGAAATTTCTAAAAATTGAAAAATATTTCTCTCATTTATAAAGTTTCTTGGATCCATAAAATAGGCTGTAATTTCTGAATTAGCACAGTAATATCCACTTTGTAAATCATTACAAGAGCATCTGTGTGCTACATCATTTCCATAATACACTCTATTTTTATGTTGTTCTCCTGCAATAAATTCATTCCAGTCTATTCCTGTATAATAAGCTTGAAAATTCCAATTTTCATGAAAATTATCTTCCACAAATTCTCTTAACAATTTTTGGTAACTCTCTGGAAATGAGTCTATTCCATTTGTAACTCTTTGTTGATATGTACTAACTGCTTTTACACTAGAAATAGGTAATAGATTCGCCATTATAAATACTATAATAAAAAGACATACATTAATATTTTTAATACTTAAATTAGTTCTACGTTTATTTTTTCTTCTACTAAAATTACTATCTTTATCAACTAATTTTTCCGTTTCCATTTTTCCTCCTCTTTTGCCTTTTTTTTACAAAATTAGTATATCATTTTTTGTATTTATAAGTCAATAATTTTTAGAAAAGTTTTTGGAAAAGTTTTTGGAGAAAGCAATTAAGGGGCAAAAAAAGTACCCATTAAAGGGTACCCCCGCTAGGGGGAAAATTTTTATTGTTTGGGACAATAAAAATTTTCCCCTCCGTAGTTTTACATTTTTTTAAATATTTTAGGTAACTTAAAGCTTAGAGCAATAAGCTTTTAATTTTGTCAACTT
>CALXUC010000053.1 GCA_944391575.1 uncultured Clostridia bacterium
TTTAGAGAACAATTATTTTAAAGTTGGGACATTTTCTAAAGTTATTACTTAAGACATTATCATAAATTAATCATAATTTAATATTGGAAGTATTATTTTGGTATTGACTCTTTGTTAAAAATATTTTATAATATAATTACATTTAGTGTTGCACATTTAAATGTGATTAGTTCGTTTATAAACGCTTCAAAGCCCTCTTTAAAGAGGGCTTTTTAGTATTTTTACGTTTTCAATACTCTGTCACTTTTCTAAAACTTAATTTTTTCATTAATCCACTCACTTATTTTATCAATTTCAATTCTAACTTGTTCCATAGAATCTCTATCTCTAATTGTAACTTTATTATCTTCTAAAGTTTCAAAATCAACTGTCACACAATATGGTGTTCCTATCTCATCTTCTCTTCTATATCTTTTTCCAATACTTCCTGCTTCATCATAATCACACATAAATTCTTTTGATAATTGTCTATATATTTCTAAAGCCTTATCTGATAATTTTTTAGAAAGCGGTAATACAGCAACCTTATAAGGTGCAATAGCAGGGTGTAAATGTAATACTACTCTTTCATCATCTTCTGAAATTTTTTCTTCTTCATATGCATTACACAATAAAGCTAATATCATTCTATCTGCTCCCAATGATGGTTCTATAACATATGGTACATACTTCTCATTTGTTTCTGGATCTTGATATGATAAGTCTTGTTTTGAATGTTCTATATGTTGTGTTAAGTCGTAATTAGTTCTATCTGCAATTCCCCATAATTCTCCCCAACCAAAAGGAAATTTAAATTCTATATCTGTTGTTGCCTTGCTATAAAATACAAGTTCGTCTCGTTCATGATCTCTTAATCTTATATTTTCTTCTTTTATTCCTAAACTTAACAACCAATTCTTGCAAAAATCTCTCCAATATTCAAACCATTCTAGATCAGTACCTGGCTTGCAAAAGAATTCTAATTCCATTTGTTCAAATTCTCTTGTTCTAAATGTAAAATTTCCTGGCGTAATTTCATTTCTAAATGCTTTTCCTATTTGACCAATTCCCATTGGAATCTTTTTTCTTGTAGTTCTCGCAACATTTTTAAAATTAACAAATATTCCTTGTGCTGTCTCCGGTCTTAAATATATTTCTGCTTTTGAATCTTCTGTTACACCTTGAAATGTTTTAAACATTAAATTGAATTTCCTTATATCTGTAAAATTCTCTTTTCCGCAATTTGGACATGGAATATGATTATCTTTTATATACTTAATCAATTCTTCATTAGACATTCCATCAGCTATCATATCCTTTCCATTTTCATGTGCCCATTCTTCTATTAATTTATCTGCTCTGTGTCTAGTTTTACATTCTTTACAATCTATTAGTGGATCAGAAAAACCACCTACGTGTCCTGACGCAACCCAAGTTTCTGGATTCATCAATATTGCTGCATCTAATCCAACATTATGCTCATTTTCTTGTATGAATTTTTTTCTCCACGCATTTTTTACATTGTTCTTTAATTCAGAGCCTAATGGGCCGTAATCCCATGTGTTTGCGAGCCCTCCATAAATCTCTGAACCAGGATAAATATATCCCCTTGATTTGCATAAATTCACAATCTTTTCCATTGATTCTACCATTTTAATACCTCCCTATTTGCTAGGAACTATTAAAGACTTCCATTCCTAGCGTTTAATCGCTAGGGACGAAAGTCTTATTTCCGCGTTTCCACCCTAATTCCTAAAATTTTTTAAAATTTTAGGCACTTAATTTTAAAATGCTCCAAAGCTCCACCATGTCTATTTATTACAAGTATTCCACCATCACTTGCTCTCTATATATAAATTACTGACACTTCTTCTTTTTCATCGCAACTATATTTTCATATATTTTATTACAAATATAGTAGTTTTGTCAATACTTTTTTGTAAAATTTTTTCAAGAACTCAAAATATCCTTGCCAAAAGCTTGATATATAGCTATTTTTAGTCAAAACATAACTTAAGACAAACAATCCGGGTCTTGACTTGCAAATAGCTATATATCAAGCTTTTATTTAAATATCTGCTTAATTGTTCATATCAAAAATTATATTCACATTTTCATGTTTTAATAATTTTATCTTTTTTTCAATTCCACCTGCATATCCTGTTAAACTTCCATTTGTTCCTATAACTCTATGGCAAGGAATTATAATAGAAATAGGGTTATGCCCAACTGCACCACCAACTGCTTGCGCTGACATGCTTTCTCTTTTCATTAGTTTAGCCATTTCCTTTGCAATCTTTCCATATGTTGTAACTTCTCCATAAGGTATTTTACACAATATTCTCCACACATTTTTAGCAAAATCACTTCCTATAGGTGCTAAGTCAAAATAAATTACTGAAATATCTGGCTTTTCTCCTTCAAAATACCTATCTAACCACTTTTTAGCTTTTAGTAAAACAGGGATATCATCTTTTTCTTGTATTTCCTCATTCAACTTTCCTAAATAATATTTTTGTCCCTCTATCCATAAACCTATTAATTTATTATCTTTACTTGCTAATAATATTTTTCCAATAGGTGAATTGTAATATGTTTTATATACCATAAGATTTCTCCTTTTATTTTTTGCTATCTATTTCTTTATATATCCATGCCATTATTACATTTACAATAATTGTTTTATTACTTTACAAGGATTTCCAACAGCAACAACATTTGATGGAATATCTCTTGTAACAACACTGCCTGCACCTATTGTCACATTATTACCTATAGTTACTCCAGGTAGTACTGTAACATTACCACCAATCCATACATTATTACCAATCTTAATAGGTTTAGCATATTCTAATCCTTTATTTCTAACTTTATAATCTAATGGATGCCCTGCTGTATAAAAACTACAATTAGGTGCTATAAAAACATTATCTCCAAATTCCACCTTCGCTCCATCTAATATAGTACAATTATGATTCATATAAAAATTTTCACCAACATAAATATTATAACCATAGTCACACCAGAAGTTTTGTTCTACCAAAATCTGCTTTCCTGTTTTGGCAAATAATTTTTTTATAATTTTTTCTCGCCCTTCTATATCAGATGGCTTTAGATTATTATATTGATGACAAATCTCTTTTGCATTATATCTATCTCTTATTAGTTCTTTATCATAATTAGCGTCATATAATTCTCCTGCTAACATTTTATCTTTTTCAGACATAAATTTTTCCTCCAATCATAGCTAAATTTACTATTTTTTCTAATCATATATTATAATTTAGCAATTACTTATTAATTATTTTCAGTAATATTTATTGTTTTAATAAACTCTATCACTTCATCTGCATCAGTATTTATTAATCCATAATTTATAACTGCTATATTTTTATTCATATTATAAAATGAAATATCGCTCCAATTTTCATTTCCGTCATAATATCCAATGTTTGCTTCTTCTCCATTATTCAATGTTATGTTTTCTGAAGTTCTTCCTGTACCGCAAATCCCAAATTCATCATTATAAAAATATAACATCGCATATTGATCCTCATCAGTTTTATATAGTTTTAAAGCATACTTATAGGAATCATTTTCTTCGTTTTTTTGTAGTTCTTCATATTTCCACTCATTTGGGATATTTAATTCTAATTTAATATTATCTACCACTTTAGAATAATTTTGCTTGCTTTTTTCGTGATCTACTGTTTCAACTAAATTATAAGTAATATTTTCAACCGTAAAATTAAAGTCTGCTCTATTTGTAACACTATTTTCTATCAACTTATATGCAATAACTAGCCCAATAACTATAATCAATACTACAATTAAAATTCCAATAATTATTTTTTTATTTTTGTTCACTTTTACCACCAATTTAACCTTTCTTCTTATAATTTGATTTATTACAGTCACTCTAAGCACTCTATCATAAATAGTAATTTAGTGAATAGTATGTGCTGTTATAATTGTGTAACTATATGAGTTAATAGTTATTTTTATATTATCAATTTCACAATACCAATTCTTTCCTTGTTTATAAATATTACATTCTTTATCTAATATTTTATTTTTACAGTATTCAACTACATCATTAGTATCTAATTTAAGATTTTTCTTAATCCTATCAATACCCATTTCAGTAGTATGAACTTTATCTATATTATTAAGTAATATTTGTTTATCTTCCATAAATATCTCCTCCATAAATTACTATTATTCATGAAAACTACAAACTTTTAATTTATTGCTATAATCTAGATATAACTGGTTTCCCATCACTATCTAACAAAACTGTTAATCCACCAGAATATCCTGCTTCTCTATAAATATAATTTACTCCAGTTTCTTTATCTACCCATATTTCAATTATATTTATAGTTCCTTGTGAGTATGTTTTTACAAATCTCTCATCTGTTTTTGCCATTATACTCTCTCCTTTCGTTATACCTCTATCAACAACAATAGTATAACACAATATATTATATTTTTCTAGCTTTTTAGTCCAACTTTGTGTAACATTTATTACAATTCACATATATATGGATTATACAGGTGGAAATCTAAAAAGTGAAGCTATGGCAAATGAATTAGCAGAGTCAGACAGTATGGATTCGGAAGAAAGTAGAAAATTTATTTTTAATAATACATTTGTGATATTCATGAAAGAAGAAGGAGCTGAATTACCATATATGTCGTTGTATGTAGATAATGCTGAAATATTAAATGAGTATGATATTTAAACAATGCTTTGTTATATCATACTCTATGTTAATATCAACGACGACATTCATATTTTAAATTTTCTAATTCTTTTCTAAATGCAGAACATTTTGGATATTTGCTTACAAAATAGTTAACATATTCATCTCGGTCACCTAATTTTTGAGACTCTATCATTTCACCATAAGCTAATATTAATCTTGCAGCTTCATCATAATAATTTTTATAATTTTCTTTCATTATATTATCTACTATACTTTCGATTAATTCGTTTAGCCACTTTATCACCTTATTCTTTAATCCTTCTTCTATTTTAAAATTATTTTTCCAATTCATCCACATTTCTTCAATACCATAATCTAAAAATGGCCTTTCTTTTGTACCAAACCTCAAAGCTACAAGCGCATCTAGTAAAATATCATAATACATTTGATCTAATGAATTATTTTCATCTAATAACAATAACCATAAATAAACTATCAACTGTTTAATAGAATATATGCACCATGATGTTTCCTTATATTTTATACTTTCATTAAAAGCTTCTTCAAAATTACCAGAAAAAAATTGCAATAAAAAAGGTGTTCCTCCATTTATATAATCATCGCCTTCATAGTTCTTTCTATTTTCATTACTTTTTAATGCGATTATATCTTTTATCTCTTGCTCGTATTGATTATAATAACCATTATTCGTAATTCTCAATAAATTTATAGCATAAGTTTTAAAAGAAAATGCTTCTAAAAGATATTTTCCTTCATTTTTTGAATCGATATCTGCTAAGTATAAAGCTATATCACTGCCTACTTCTGATTTTCTATCCATTGTATTTAATGCTTTTCTTCCTAGTTCTATTAATTCATCTACTTTATTTTCTTTTTTCAGATAATTAAATATATCGATAAAAATTTTTGGCTGATTTACAGTAATTTCATCTATATATTTTTCATATTCTTTATATTCAATATAATCAAAAGCTTCTTGTAATAAGTGATATTCAGTTTCACCTTTTTGCTTTATTAAAACTTTTATCCATTCCTCACAAAATTCATCTAAATTTCTCATTATTTCAGTACCTAATAGAGTAGCTTTTCCTATAGATTCATTGCTAAAAATTTCATAATTTTTAAAATAATTATATATATCTTCTGCCTTATTTTCTGAAATTTGGTATGTTATATATATAATATATGAACATAAATACGATATTGGTGTTGATATAAATTTATTATCTCTTATTTTTAATAATGATATATCAGAATATTCTTCCAAAGTTTCATTATAAACTT
This sequence comes from uncultured Clostridia bacterium, assembly GCA_944391575.1. Taxonomy (GTDB): domain Bacteria; phylum Bacillota; class Clostridia; order TANB77; family CAG-508; genus CALXUC01. Next base: position 5,994 of record CALXUC010000053.1, read on the forward strand.
GATAATTTGTTTCTAAAACCATATCAAATATTTCTTTTGCTGATAAGTATTCTCTATAATCTACTAATTCCATCCCGAAATCTATTGCATTATCAATCAAATTTCCTAATCGACTTATATCATAATATCTCGTTTTCCAATTTTCCCAGCCATATGAATAATCTTTATATTCTTCAGAATAAAAAAATAAACTTCCTTTTTCTATTTCTTCAAATTTCTTTTTATATTCTCTAATTTTTTCATTTATTTGGTCTTTACTTATATTTACATCTTTATTAATTGCACATAAAACTTCTTCATAATTAATTGCTGGAATTTTCCTTACTATATTATTTACAAAATCTATTATTTCTTCTTTTTCCATAGATTTAATATATTTTTCTACTTCTTTACAAAATTCTTTACTTTGCATAAAATTTTTACCTCCTAATAATATACTAATATTATTTAATATTTTAAACTTCTATTATAGTATACCATAGGATTTAATAAAAATCAAGTTATAAGTTAATTTTTTACTTTTTTTGTTACTATTTGGTAAAAATTTTAAGTTGTAAATTTTATTCACTTATCATTTATCTATGTGATTAAGTATCTTGGTGTATATGTATATTAGATTGTATTTTTATATTATTATGCCAAACTTGCTATCGAACCCACAACTAAAGATCTAATTGAGTCAGCCGATTTAGAAATTCTTGACTTTGGTCTACCAAAAATAAAGTTTTTACAATTTCCTGCGGATTTGCATATCAATACATTGTAATTATCTTGCAATTCATCTAATGCTACTCCAAAGTCTGAAAAGTTTTCTTCATCACATTCTTCATTAGTTCCACAAGATAAATTCCATATTTTAACCTTCTCTTTTCCTTGTTTTATAGCCTCTTTTATATTATTAATTAGTTCATCTTCATCTATACTTTCTAGTTGTTGATTTGGAAATACTGTTGCATCATGTAAATAATATGCTTCTTCTCCTATATATTGCTTCTTTTCTAAATCATCTCCATAGTTTATGATGCCAGAAACGAAAGTACCATGTTTTCTATCAATAACATTTTCTGGATATGCTGTATATTTTTCATCTACGATCCATTTCTCTAAATGTGGTATTTTCTCAATTCCAGAATCTAATACTCCTACAATAACTTTTTTATTAGCCTCATCAGGATTTTTTATAGCAATCTCATCATTGTTATCAAATTCATCTAATGTTACTATATATCTTGGCATAGGTTCTATAGAAAATATACAATTATATATCTCTTCTTCTTTAAACTTTTCTATTGAATCTAATGTCAAATTTCTAGTTTTAAAAATAGTCATTTTGTCTGTATAGTCTGTTTTCTTATACGCAATATTGTTTTTTACACAAATTTTTTCAAACAATTTTTTTACTGCAATATTCAATTCATAATTTTGATAATCAATTAATTTAATTTTATATGATATTTCTTGATTTTCTATAATTTTTATTTTTGGAATATATTGTTTAATATCTTCTACACATGATATTCCATATATATTTTTTTCAGTTTCATTAATATTATCTTTTATCTGTTTTAAATCTTCTTTAGTTCCAATTTTTATTAATAAATCCTCACTCTTATCCAATCCTATTAAATTGTTAGATTTTGTATTAAAAATTTTTCTTATTTCTTTCCTATGCGATTTTGCTTTTGCATCTTCTGATATTTTAGATCTAATTACAATAGGAATAAATGATTCCTTCCTATCATTGAATTTATTTTCTATAGTTTCCAATTCATTTGATAATTTTAGAGATCTCATTTTTGCCTCTTCTATATTTAATACCCATTTAGGATTATCAGAATTTCCGCCGCCTTCAACAAATTGAGTATCTTTTTCTCTCTTAGCAAAAAATTTGATTGGTAATTTTTTATCTTCCATACTCATCACTCCTGTTCTGCAATCTTTCTTATTTTTCTCCATGGAATATTATAATATTCATTTATTTCTTTTTGTGTAACTAAATTTTTTATTAAAAATTCTATAAATTCATTTTCATTTTCTATATTGTGTTTTTTATACAAATATATTTCTGTAAGCATATCTATATTAGTTATAATGTTTTGATTTCTTACAACCATTTTCTTTAAGCAATTATTAGTAATATTTTTTATATCTGCGGGACTAAGTCCATGTAACTCTTCTATTATTTTTTCAAGCTTTTTATTTTTATCTAAAAAATTTGTATTTTGTAATTTCAAACTTTGTATTAGTATTTTCTTTATTGCTTCATCATCTGGTTTCTCAATATTTATTATCTTAGAAAATCTTCTCCATATAGCCCTATCTAATAATTCATCATGATTTGTTGCCGCTATTAATATATTATCCTTGTTTAATTCATCCATATTTTGTATTAAACTATTAACCACTCTTTTAAGTTCTCCCATCTCATTTTTATCATCTCTTACTTTAGCAATAGCATCAAATTCATCCAAAAATAAAATACATTGTCTCTTTGATGCGTATTCAAACACCTTTCTTATATTTTTTGCTGTGTTTCCTAACAAAGATGATACTAAAGCATCAAATCTCGCAACTACTAATGGTAAATTTGTCTTTGATGCAATATATCTTGCCATTGAAGTTTTTCCACATCCAGGTGGACCATATAAAAGTAAAGAAAAATCCACATTTATTCCTAACTGTTCAAATTTATCTCTACAATAATACGCATTAATAAACTCATCCATTTCTTCTTCAATATACTTATTGAAAATTAATTTCTCCGCCTCTTTTTTAGGAAAATATACATTAGCTATATCTAATCTACTTTCTTGATCTACTGGCTTTGTTGAAAATTCATCTAAAGTAGTAAAATTTCCAGGTTTGTTATCTAATATTTTCTGTATTTTTTTTGAAAGTTGTACTTCTCCGCCTTTATTCAAATTTTCTACTAATACTTTTGAGTAGTTGTAAACTTTTTCTTTGTCTCCTTTTATTCCGCCATCTATTATTTTTATAAGCTCCGTATACATATTTCTCACCTCGAATAAAGTATATTATATCGCTTGTATTTTGTCAATACACTTTATTATTATTACTTTATTTTTGTTATTTTTTTTGGATATTCGTTATTTTTATTTTTTATTTTGTTATTTTTTTGCTCTTTTTGTTATTTTGCTGTCGTTTATAAGTATTCGATCTCTAGTCCAAATCTACCTCTTTTATGAAACATTATTGTATCTTGAAAGCTAGCAAACTCTAAGATAACTGGCAATTCTTTAACTCTAGCAACACACAACACTCCACATGCGACGCAGGACAATTTTCAATATATCAACACACCACGTTTCTTTTGATTAACCACGTGCGAATTGATATATTATCAGCATTCCATATTGCTGTGCGTTGGTATGTTGATATTTGTATTTATGTCCGAAAAAAGTTTTACTTTTATACTATCCTTTATCTCTTTAGAACGATTATTATTCTCATCAATATTAAATTCTGTGTACTTCAATAAATGCTTTTTCTATAACTTCTTGTGGAATAACTTTGCTATCATTACAAGCTCTCTTTCC
>CALXUC010000054.1 GCA_944391575.1 uncultured Clostridia bacterium
AAGACTATCTAGAAATTTGAATGAATTTAATAACGATTCAGAAGAAGGAAACTCAACATACGAAGATGTTAGAAATAAAATAATATTCGAAAATTATGAAAATGAAATTAAAGATAAAATAGATGATAATACAGTATTCTGTTTTGGTCCGGGAGATTTAACTAAACAATATACAACAAAGTTTGAAGGAATAGATACAATAAAAGACGGAAGTACAGGAGAATTTAAAGCAGGATATCATATGATAGAAGTTGCAGGATTAACAAAAAATGAAAAATTACCAATACCAGTGTATACAAGATTATTTTCAGCACAAGAAGAAGGTTTTGTAAGTGTAAATGAAGAATATTTAAAAGCGATAGAATACCTAGGAGAAAAATATCAAAAAGAAGGAATATATGCTTTGGATAGAGGATTTGATGATCAAAAATATTTTAAAAAATTTATAGATCTAGGATTAAGTTTTGTAATAAGGATGACGAAAAAAAGAGATGTAGCAAATGCCGAAAGTGGAATAATTGAAAATATATTAAAAAAATCGAAAAGAGTAAAAATGAAGTGGAATTATAAATATAAAGATAAAAAAGGGATAACAAGAGTAGCATACACAGGATATATGAAAATAACAATACCGGATATAGAAGGAAAAGAATTTTATTTAGTAGTAATAAAAAGTGAAGAGTTTCCAAATTCACCAATGATGTTAATAACAAATTTAAAACCAGAGAATGAAGAATTTACGAAAATAGTAAATAAAGTATATATAAAAAGATGGAAAATAGAAGAATACTTCAGATTTAAGAAACAGCAATTTGGATTTGAAAAAGAATTAGTGAGAACATTGAATAGTATACGAACATTAAATGTGCTGTTAACAATAATAATAGGATTTATAGCAATGTTTTCAGATAATCAAAAACAAATACAATATATGGTTGTATTTGAAGCTTCGGAAAGTATAAGAAAAAATAAAGATATAGTATTTGTATATTATGCAGTAGCAAGAGGAATGAAGAAAATATTTAATTTTAATTTAAACGGAATAAAAAACAAAAAAGAGAAAAGTAGAAAACAGAAAGATATGCAAATAAGTTGGTTTTAAAAATATAAATTAAATAATTTTGAGCTTATGTAAACTAAAAGGCATAGGTTTATTTGTGTTGTTTAAAAAATAAAAAAGGAAAGTAAAAAAATCAAAAAAAGAAAAACAGAAAATAGTTATCCACAATTTACAATAATTTTTATATAAATTTTAACAAAATATGAAATAAAAAAATAAAATCTAAATTATTTTTTGCCTCTAAAATGCTTAATATAAGAAGACTTTAGAAACTTTTATTGAAAAATGGGAAAACTTCTTAGAAAAAACTCTTGATAAAAAGAACATTATGTGGTAAGATTAAATTGGTTGGAAATAAAACATATAAATAAGGTAAAAGGAGAAAATTAAAATGTTAGAGAACTTAAAATTAAAAGAAAAAAATAGAATAAAAAAATTAGGAAAAATCGCTGAAACCCGCACGGCTGTACACACACACACACACACACACTATATTGTCATTTAGTAAACAAAAAATAAATTTAGAAATAGCAGAACGTAAATCTGAATATAAGCTTGTAAAAGTTAATAATAAAATTCGAGATAGAACTATACTAAAATTAGGTGAGATTATTTAAAAAAGATTATTTTGGCTTAAACCTAGTTATAATTAGTATAGCTCTATCTCTATTTTGGTTATACTTAAAATATATATGTATAAAAATTTTATAAAACAGAGATGTAAAAAAATTTTTTAAATAATTATAGCCTCAAAACTTGAGCGTAGCAAGGATTTTAAGAAAAAACAAGTGAAATAAAAACTCGCATATCAGCTTGTTCACTAAATTAAAAAGAAATATTATAATAAATATAGCTAGAAACAAAAAATAAAAAGATAAAAAAGATTTTAAGAAAGAAAAGGAGAAAAAGATGTTAAAGATAAAAAATACCATAAAAAGAAGTATAAAAATAGAAATAGATGTAAAAAATAAAATAAGGAATAAATATAAAGAGGATAGAGCGGGACTGAGATTATATGAAATGAAAATATCTCTTTAATAATAAAAAAAGAAAGGATTTGAAATGATATGAAAAATCAGAATTTAAAAATCAATAAAAAACCAGAAAGAGAAGCAGGAATAACATTAGTAGCACTAGTAATAACAGTAGTAGTAATGTTAATATTAGCAGGAGTAGCAATAGCAGCAGTAGTAGACGGGGAAGGATTATTTAGTAAAACAAGACAAGCAGCAGAAACATACGAAAATGCAGCAGATAAAGAAGGATATATGTTAGAAAATTTAATGGGACAAATAGACCATTATATAAAAGAAGAAGAGGAAACACCAATAGAGGAAACAATAGAAGTAGGAGATTATGTAAATTACGATGCGGGAGAGTGGACAGCAGAAGATTTAGCTTTAATAACAGCATCAGAAGGTAATCCTCCATTGCATAGCACAGTAAACGATGCTGAAACAGGAAATCAAACTAAACCTGATAGACGAGAACAATTTGGAGGATTTGAAATAGGAGATAGCAGAAATGAAAATTCAACACCATATGATACAGATTACGAAGCTGATTACAGTGGTTGGCGAGTATGGGATATAGACGAAAGTACAGGCGAGATAACATTAATAAGTGCCGGACACCCAGAGACATACTATCATAGAATTGGACATTCAGAAGAAAGTATAAATATCTTAAGAAATAGAGATTGCAGTATGTATGAAAATCAATATGCGAAGAGCGGAAGCGCACACATATTAACCGGACAAGAAGCAGTAGAATGGTATAATAGACAATTTAATACAAATTATACATTAATAGATAATAATTATTCAGATTCAACATTTTATCATGAGACATTCACAAGAGCAGAACCGATAAGCGTGCTCGAAAACGGCTCATATTACTGGCTTGCGTCGCCGGACGGCACTACTTGCTTGTATTACGTTAACCCGATCAGCCACTATGTGAGCACCACCGCCGATTACGCACGTGGCGTCCGTGTCCTAGTTTCTCTGGAGTCTGACGTCCAAGTAAAAGAAGGTGCTGCAACAGAAGGAGTAACGACTTGGGATATAGTAGGAAATTAATTTAGAAAGTAAAAGCCCCGCTAAGAGCACCTTAATACCCGACACTTTTTTGAAAAGCTTAGAGGGACAAGAGATACAAATGTAAATTAGCAGGTAAAGTTATAAAAAAGGCATGACAAAAAAATCCATTGTAAAATCTGGAATTATGTATACTAGAAATTTTTAAATGTGGCTTTGAAATATTAGGCGACACAATCCGGGTCTTGACTTGCAAATAGCTATATATCAAGCTTTTATTTAAATGACTGCTGAGTTGTTACAATTTTTTCTAAAAAGAGCAAGAAAAACCTTGCTCTTTTTCTCATTTATGTAGTATAATATAGACAAAGTTCATAAAATGGAGGAAGGAGTAGAGAAGATGAAAAAACTGCCATATGGAATAAGTAATTATGAAGAATTAGTAGAAGACGGATATTATTATGTAGATAAAACGAAATATATAAAAAAATTAGAAAACTTACCAGAAAAAAGAATAATGTTTTTAAGGCCAAGAAAATTCGGAAAAACATTATTTACAAGTATATTAGAAAATTATTATGATTTAAGAAAAAAAGAAAAATTTGAAAAATTATATGGAGAAACATATATAGGAAAAAATCCAACAGAATTAAGAAATAAATATCATATATTAAGATTTAATTTTTCAGGAATAGACACATCCGATGGAGATAGTACAGTACGAGGTTTTAAAAGAGAAGTAGCTACTTCAATAAAATTGTTTGTAGAAAAGTATAATATGGATTTTTTTGTAAATAAAGAAGAAGAAGCAGAAGATATATTAGATGATTTGTTTAAAGCATTTCAAATACAAAGAGAGACAGAGAAAATATATGTAATAATAGATGAATATGATCATTTTGCAAATGAATTATTAGGATTTAATGTAGATCAATTTAAAAGATTAGTATCTCAAAATGGAAAGGTAAGAAAATGGTATGAGATACTAAAAAAAGGAACAGAAAGTGTAGTAGATAGAATATTTATAACAGGAGTAGCACCAATAACACTAGATAGCTTAACATCTGGATTTAATATAGCTTTGGATATAACTCGAGATGAAACATTTAATGAAATGCTCGGGTTTACAAAAGAAGAATTAATAGAATTGATAGATAGCCAAGGAATTATAAATGAAAAAGAAGAAGAAATATTACCAATAATGAAAGAATATTATGATGGATATAAATTTTCGTTATACGGAAATGAGAACATATACAATTCAAATATGTGTTTATATTTTTTAAATACTTATGCAAGACTTAACAGGATACCAGAGCAATTAATAGATGTAAATATAGCGAGTGATTATAGTAAATTAGGGAAAATGCTAGATTTGTGTAAGGGAGAGGAAAGAGAAAAAGTAATAGAAAAGACAGTAATAGGTGAAGGAATAATAAGTGAAATAACAGAAAAATTTAATCCTGTAATGGAATTTACAGAAAAAGATTTAATATCAATGTTATATTATTTAGGATATTTAACAATAGAAGATGAAGAATTTGGAAAACCTGAATTAAATATTCCAAATAAAGTTATGAAAGAATTATATTCAGATTACTTTTTAAATATATTAAGTAAAAAAACAGATTTAGTAATACAAGAAAGCGATTATAACGAGATGCTAAAAGAAATAGCATTAGAAGGTAAAATAGATAAAATAATAGATGTATTAAAAGAATATTTAAATAATTTATCAAATAGAGATTATATAAAATTTGATGAGAAATATGTAAAGCTAATATTTTATTGTATAGCAATGAATTTAAAAATATTTAGATTAAAATCGGAAATGGAAGTAGAAAGAAAGTATCCAGATATATTATTAATACCAAAGAATAGAGATAAAGGATATAAAAGCGTAATGATAGAATTTAAGTATTTGAAAAAAGAAGAAGCAAACAAATTAAAAGAAAAACAAGAAGAAGGAATAATACAATTAAAAGAATATGCAGAGCTAGAAGAAATAAAAGCGATAGAAGGTTTAAGAAAATACTGTGTAGTAGCAGTTGGTGCTGATGTTATAGTTAGTGAAATAAAGTAAAGGAGAAAAATAAAATGATAGAGAACTTAAAATTACAAGAAAAAAATAAAATAAAAAAAATAGAAAAAAACGCTGAAACCCGCATGGCTGTATATATATATATATATATATATCGTATATTGTCATTTAGAAAATAAAAAAGCAAACTTAGAATTAGCAGGACATAAATTTGAATATAATTTTATAAAGTTTAATAATAGAGTTAGAGATAGAACTATACTAAAATACAGTATAGGTCTATCTTTTTGTTGCTTTTTTAAGGAAAAAAGAGCAGGACCTCATCTAATTTAGCTATAAAAGGTAATAATCTAGATATATCAAACTAGATTGTCTACCTACTAACTTATTATCTCAAAATATTAGAGATTTTAATATTTAAAAGTAAAAAAATAATTATGAAAGGAAAGAGCGATTATGAAAGAAAGAAAAGAAAAAAATAGAGTAAGAAATAAAACAAGAAGTAAACAAGGAATTACGCTAATAGCACTTATAATAACTGTAGTAATAATGTTGATATTAGCTGGAGTAGCAATTTCAGCAGTTATAAATGGAGATGGATTATTTGATAAAACAAAATATGCAACAGAGTTGCAAAGTTTTTCACAAATGCAAGAAGCGATACAATTATATAATTTTAATAATGCAATAGATAATACTAACACGTTACCAGTAACTAGAAATGTAAGCGTGGAAGAATTAGAAAGTGACCAAAACTTAAGAACAGAAATAGGATATTATAGAGTATTTTTATTAACAGGTGAAAGACCAACTTTGCCACAAGACTTTTCAGGAGATTTTATGGAGACACCAAGTGGAATTGCAGATTTATATTATCTAGATAACGAAAAATTAAATGCAAATACAAATAAACAATATATTTACGATACAGTAACAGGTGAAATTTATTTAATAGAAGGTATAAAGGTAAAAGGACAAGTAGCATATAGTGAAAGTGGAATGAAAGAAATAATGAATGAAAATTACGTTCCAAGTTATGTAGAAAATGTAACAATGCCACCAAGTCCAGAGCCTGGAACTGGAGCTGGATATGATTATAAATTTATAGATAATAATGGGACTGATACTAATTTATATAAGATATATAATAACGGAGATGTCTATGGAATTGGACAAAAAGGGATATTGCTACAAACATCAGCAGAAGAAATGGAAAGTTTAAGAAATGATAAATGGCAAGAGATAAATTTTGAGGAAATTTTACCTGGATTTAGTAAAATATTTGTAGGAAATCAAATGTTTAGAAATTCGCAGGTATTAGTGAATAATGATGGAGAAATGTATGTGTCAGGTGAAAATGGAAAAAGTTGTAGTAATAAATTTGGATTAAGTCAAGAAGTATTGGAAACATATAATGAAAATAAATTAAATAAATTAGATTTTGAGTATGGAAAGATAAAAAGAGTATTTACTGGTGATGATACAACATTTATAATAACAGAAGATAATAAATTATATGCAGCAGGTTTAAATACGAGTGGACAACTGGGAATAGGAACGTATGAAAATACAGGGAAATATATGGAAGTACAAGGAATAGAAGATGTTGAAAAAATAGAAAATATCCATGTTTACAATGATTTTCAGTGTGTAATTATAGAAACGGAGGATAATAGATTCTATTTTGCAGGACGTAATACAAATTATGTAATAGGGGATGGAAGAAGTGATTCTTTTAAAACAAATATATTTGTACAAATATGGAATGAAGATGAATTCGATATAGATCAAGATATAAAAAAACTTTCTTTACTTTATTATGGAACAGTAATATTAAAGAATGATGGTACCCTAATGATTGCCACAAGTCTCTCACAATTAGAATTAACAGATTATATAGATACGGATAAAACTAAATTTAGAAGATTAAGATTAGAATCTGTAAGTAGTGTAAGCGATTTTATGGTAACATATAATTATGGTATTATTGTAAAACAAATAATAAATGGAGAGGAAAAATTTTACGGATACTCTTATGATTTACCTACATATATAGGGATAGGAGAAAAGAATTTTACAGTAGACGAAAAGAAATTTTATGAAATAGAGTTACCTAGTGAATTGAAAGAAGAAGGAATAAAAGAAATAGGTAATATGTATGGAAGATATGGAATAATATATATATCTAATGCAGGAAATGTATATTATACAGGAGATGCAAAGTATTCAGGGATAGAAGAGGCTTCAGGTGTAATAACAGAAGTCACTAAATTGCCAATAAGCAATATAGAATCTATATATAATACAGGTATAACTTACGGCATGACATATCCATATTTACAAGGAAAGGATGGTAAAATATATACTATTCAAAATCCGTTATCTCAATTAAATAAGTCGTTATATGATTATACATTCAAAAGAATACTAACAAATGTTAAAGAAATTTCGACCAATGGGGATGAAATCGCATATATAGATAATGAGAAAAATTTATATGTAGCTGGAAATGATAAAAGCAAATTAGGTTTAGGAACAACTGATAGAAGTGAACAAAAAGAATTTGCAAAAGTAGAAGATTCTAATATAGCAAATAAAATAGATAAAGTATATATAGGAAGCAATATATATATATTAACAACAGATAAAAAATTATATGGAACAGGTTGGGCGGGAGCCAATGGAACAAGTGCACCTGGATGGAGTGAACACAAAGATCAAATTAATTTTGTGGAAATATTATCAGACATAGAAGGATTTGATATAATAGAGTATTATAAAATAGCATATAGTCAAGAAAAGGTATGGATATGGCTAGGAAATATTAGTTGGGGACAAGCATATAATACTCCATATGAAATTAATTTATCAGAAATAAGTTCTACATTAGTAAATAATATAGGAAATGTAATTTGTGGTGCAGATAGTTACTTTATTTTAACAAAAGATGGGCAGGTTTGGAGCAGAGGCTATGCACCAAATTCAGGTACAGGGGTAAATCATAGTAATTTTCAACAGATACCTCAATCAAGTTTTGATAATAAGAAAATAGTAAAAATTGTAGCATCTGGTTATGACAGGAAAGCCTTTATAGCATTAGCAGAAGATGGAACTTTGTACGGCTGGGGACCAGATTCTTCTATATTGGGCTTAGGAATAACAAGTACGGTAGCACAAAATACACCAATAAAATTATCAATAGATAATGTAAAAGATGTAATAGGAACTGCGAGTGGATTTATAGTAACAAAAAATAATGGGGAAGTATGGGCAACAGGAAATAATGCAAATGGAATATTCGGTCGTTGGATAAGCAGTGATGCCAAATATGCAAAAACAGTAAATCAAAATGCGTATGAATGGGTGAGATGCCCTTCTTTAGAAAAATAATTTTGGTAAAATCTCTTGATAAAAAGAACAATGTATGATAAGATATGAGAGAAGTAAGGATAAGGAGAAAATTTAAAATGGTAGAAAACTTAAAATTAAAAGAAGAAAATAAAATAAAGAAATTAGAAAAAAACGCTGAAACCCGCATGGCTGTATATATATATATATATATAT
>CALXUC010000055.1 GCA_944391575.1 uncultured Clostridia bacterium
TCCTGAAATGTTAAATTTATATTATTATATCCTTCAAATTCAACTCCATTATATGGTTTCTTTAATAATTCTACTACCCTTATATCATTTAAAACGTTTTCTGCATTTCTTTTTAATTGCTGTGTTGTATTTTTATATTCTACAATTAATCTACCATATAAATTTTGATATTCTGGAATAGGTTTTAAATTGTATCCAACACCTGTTTTAATTTCATAAAAATTGCTCTTCTTATTTACCTCATATGCACCAGCAAATATCCATTGGTCTTGGCTTACTGTATAATACCTTACAAAAGCAATCACTTTTGACCTAGGTAAATCATCTTTTTCTTTTTTCCAAGCTATCCAATTACATATTTCTTCATAACTTTTTGTCATAACAAGTAATGGCTCTATATAACCATTATTAACATTAAATTTGACTTTATAATTTTGTATTTCATTTTCTGGTATTTTTAATATATCATTTAATAATATTTCATTCATAACTTATTTCTCCTTATTTTTTTCACCTTAATCTATTTTCTCTAAAACCAATGCTTTTTTAGGACAAAAGTTAGAACATTTGCCACATTTTATACATTTATCATAGTCTATTTTAGGTGCATTAAAACCTTCTTGTGATAAAGCTCCAACAGGGCATACATTTACTGCTGGACATTTATGATTTTGTGGGCAATTATCAATTATTATTTTTAATTTATTCTCCATAGATTTACCTTCCTTTAAAATTGTAATTTATCTTTAAAAAATAACACTTAAATTTGATATAAAATTTCCTAATCCGTGTAAAAAAGCACTTGGAATAATTGAACCATTATAAATTTTTTCATCTAATAAGCCCAACAGCAATCCACCCATTCCAGTAAATATAAACAATACTATATGAAATTGGAAACTTACCTCTATTCCACCTAATATATAAATTACATTGTGCATTAGACCAAATAAGATTCCTTGAATAATTACTCCTGCTGTTTTTCCAAACTTATTACATAGTCTTTTAGAAATAAATCCTCTAAACAGTATTTCCTCACATAGTCCATTAGCAATAAAAGTTGTTAATAATGAAGGAATAATAGCAATTATACCTAAATCTGTGTAAACATTCGCTGATACCGAATCACTCGTTTGTAACAATTCTAAAGATTTATCATCCATAAAAATGGTAAAATCAAACAAATAGAAAAAGCAATACGCTACAATAAAAATAATAATAACCCACCAGTTTCCTTTTAATTTAGGTTTTATCAATCCTACCCATTCAAAAAACGATACACTTTTTCTGTGCTTAATCAACCACCATAAGAACGGAATACTTAAAAAAATTATTATATTAGCAATAATCGTACCAATACTAGACAAAATCAATTCTAACATTTATTATTCACTCCTTCTAACTAACAAATTACTATTTGTTTTTTTATATTTTACCATTTTTTATTCATTTTGCAAATACCCAAACGCAATACAATAGTTATTGTATTGCATTTTAGTAAATGTTGATTTTCATTTATATTTCAACGCTTACAAAGATTTATTACAAAATTTTTCTAAAAAAATATATTATAAGGCGCTCCATTATTGCATTAAACGCGTTACAATATTAGTAGTGGAGGTGATTTTATGAACTTTGTGCAACCTATTAGAGATAAGGAAAAACTAGAAGAAATGAAAGAGGAATTAAGGAAAAGTGGAACAAGAGATTATATGCTTTTTTATACAGGTATAAATACAGGTCTTAGAATTTCTGACCTTTTAAAACTTAATCGTGATGATATTAGAAACAAGGATGGTAGTATGAAATCTCATATCTCTATAATTGAAAAGAAAACAAAAAAGAATAAAAAATTCCCAATTACAAATGGATTATTTGCTGAATTGGATAGATACACAAAAAATATGTATTCTGGTGAATATTTATTTAAAAGTCAAAAAGGGAATAATAGACCTATTTCTACTTCACAAGCATACAGAATAATTGTAACAGCTGGTAATAATATTGGTCTTACTGAAATTGGTACACACACAATGAGAAAGACCTTTGGCTATCATCACTACCAACAATATCACGACGTGGCATTATTACAAGAAATATTTAATCATAGTTCACCTAGTATTACTCTTAGATATATTGGTATATCACAAGATGAAATTGATAAATCTTATTATAATTTTAGTTTATAAAATAAAGGTGTAATTCTTTACACCTTTATAATCATCTTATCTATTATAATCTATTACTATTGTTCCTAACCTACCATTTTTACTTTTAGCAACATTTATTTCTAATACATTCTTTTTATCACTATTTTGGTAGTAATAATCATCTTTATATAATAACATTATTGTATTTGCATATTTAATAATATCTGAAGAATATCCAAAATCTTTTAGAGTGGGTCTAGGGTCTTGTCCTGCCTTAAATCTTATATCTGGTTCTTTTGATAACTGACTAGTTAAAAGAATAGGTGTTTTTAATTCTTCTTCTAGCTTTTTCAATGAAAGACCTATATTTGATAATTCTTGCTCTCTACCATTTTCTTTCTCTGTTGAAATTAGTTGTAGATAGTCAATTACTACTAAACCTATATTTTTTTCTTGCTTTAATCTTATACACTTCTTTCTAATGTTTTCTACTGAAATTCCAGGTGTATCATCAATTATGATTTGTGTATCTAATAAATCACTATCAATAAATTTATTACATATGTACTCCTTTGACATTTCTAAGCTAAATATAGCAACTGGTATTTTTTTTGCTAGATTTACAGCTATATTAAAAGCAAGACTTGATTTTCCCATATTTGGTCTTCCTGCAATAACATTTAAACTTGAATTATTAAGTCCTTTTATTATTTTATCTAAATCACTAAATCCTGTTTTCATTTTTTCATTCCTTTTCTAATATTATAATTTTATCTACATAATTTTTTGCGTTTTCTTCTTTACAAAAAAATGATAATAATTTGACTTTATCATTTTCTAATTCATCAATAGTTGTTTTTGTTGGTGCCGTTGCTATTATAGATATATTTAATTCCTGAGCAAGTTTCTTTAATTCTTGAATGATAATTGATACTATATCTCCTCTTCCAAGACAATATGTTTGTTTTGTGCTTATTTCTATTAAGCCATCTATAATTAGATAATTTATATCATATAAGTATTTATAACTTTTAGCAGTTTTGCATATATCTTCTAAATATGACTTATGCCCCCAATATATATTGGAATTTTTAAATATATCCTTCTGTGTTTGTAGTTTATAACAAATTTCATAAGAATTAAATTCATAGAGTAGGGTAGGAGTATGCTTAATTTTTAGGTTATTTATTATTTCAACCACTTTACCTGTTGCTATTTCTGTCACTGGGTCTGCTAATAATATTGTTAGTGTTCCTAGTTTAGTCATTGCTTTTTATTTCTCCTTTTAAATTTGCATTATATTGTTGTTTTCTTTCCTCATAGTTTGTATCTATAATAAATCCCCATTTTGTAAATCCATTTTTTTGTAGGTCTTTCTCTATCATTTCTTTTGACTTCCCATTAATAGTATTACTTCTACTTGCGACACATATAACATATATTTTATTTTGCTGCCAATAATTAGTGAGGATTTTAGTATAACCTTTTTTTGTAGCAATATAAGTTTTAAAGTCATTAAAATTATGCTTTATATCTATTTCATCATTAGTTATTCCTTCTACTATATATGCTCTTAAATCTTCTAATAATTTATTTAAGTCATTTTCATCTTTTACTGCCACTATAATATAATTGGTTTTTAAATAAAATTCTTGCATTTTATTGTTCATATATGCTCCTTTTTATTCCTCTCTTTTGCTATTAAATAATCCCATAATTTATTATATTCTCATCTAAAAGATATAAAAAGCGAGATGGTCATATATTGTATAAAGTCTTTACATATCTTTAATTTCATTATACGCTGTTTCAGCTATTTTTGTCTGCCCCTAAATAATAAAAATTCCACCAAATACTTAATAGTGGAACTTTATCTTTTATAATCTATGACTTTACCTCATACTTAACTTTCATTAAAATATCCTTTAATTTATCCGTGTCAGATTTTATATTGACAATATCTGTTTTAAAATCTATTTCTAAGTAACCATTTCCATAGTTATTTTCAGTATATAAATCATCTGCATAGAAATAAATATATATAGTATTACCTAATACTTTTTCATCAATTTTATATTTGATATTCTTATCTGCTATCATAATTTGCACTTTTAGAGCAATACTATATTCAGTTATTAATGCTTGTTTTTGTGACTTTGTTTTAATATAGTTTTGCCCCAATATTGTAATTATACCTATTATCATAACAATTGCTATTGCTATCATAATATCTTTAAGCTTTAATGGTTTTCTTTCCATAATTTTCACTCCTATATATTATCTAATAATTACTATTGAACTTTAAAATCATCTGACAGTCTTTCTTTAAATTCTTCTCTGAATAAGGCTTCACATTTTTTAGCCTCACTACCATAAATTCTTGTAATTTTATTTGCGTTTTTATCAAGTTCTATTCCAAGTAGCCATTCATTATTCTTATCATATAGAACTAAGACAACACTATCCCTATATGTAAAATCATCACTTTGCACATTATCTAATGAATTTCCCATTTGACCTATAATATACAATACTTCACCTTTAAGGCTTGTTAAATTTATTGCTATATTCGCATTTCTTGCATTTTTTAAATTATTTGATATAATTAAAGTAATAATTAGACCAATTGCAATAACTACAATTATTATATAAATAAGTCCCTTTTTATTTTTGAATTTTTCTTTTAAAGCTCCCATAATTTTCTCCATATATTTTTAATTATTATTTTCAATTTTTTTGCTACTACTGCAAATCTTCCATCGGTTACTTCATTGTAAATGTTATATCTTTTACTTTAAATCTCTATCAATTTTTAATATTAAATCTGATGGATTTAATTTCTCGTTCTTTTCATTTTCATAAACTTTTGCTCTAACCGTTTCAGCTTGTTCTCGATTTATTATTTCTCCATGTGACGCTTTGTCTCTATCAGGCTTAATTATTTCCAAGCTTTTGCATATATCTATCAAAAATGCTTTTATATCAATATTTTTAAATATTCCCTTTGTTGCTTTTATGAAAATACTTAACCTATAATTGTTTTCACAGATTTTTTCCATTAAAGTCTTTAAATCTCCTAGTCCCATTACTGATAGTTTATTATTTTTAAACCACATAGCATGAGGTGTATCTCCAAAATATTTTTTTATAACTGCTTCATCCGTTCTAAAATACCTATTATTATTTTTAAGGCAAATATTCTGAATTTCAAAGAAATATGGTTTATATATTATTTCGTTTAATAATCTTTCTAAAGCAGAACAATATTGATTTACTGACGGTGCATAATTTCTAGCATTAGTTACTTTTAAATAATATTCACCTGTGCCTAGTAGTTCATAAATTCTTTCTCTATCAGTTTCTTCTCTAATAACTTTTAATCTAACTTTGTTTTTTATTTCGTTGTATATATCTTCATATTCAATTTTTGAACTAATTATATCGTGTATTGCAAATGTTAATTCCTCGTTATATGAAGTTCCTAAATCATCGTGTGTATTTTGTAATATTGATACTAAATCATCAGCATTTCTATTAGTTTTTAAAATAAAGTAATTATCTACTGCTTGCAAAATTTCTTTTATTTTATGGTCATTTAATTTTTCAATTAACTTCATTAACTTATCATTGTTGTCAAATGCTAGTGATTTAATATCATCTTTATCTGTTATTAAATCTAATATTTCTTTATCATTTATTCTATTTGCAATAATAAAGATAAATATTGAAAAATCTAAATCTTTAGCTACTTTTTGAATAATTGCATTTTTAATGACTTTATTATCCAAAGTAAAAGCTCCTTTACTTTGAATTTCGTTCTTTATTTTATCAACTTCATCTTTTACCTCATCGCTAATACAGCAAAACATAAATTCCTTTATTGTATCATTTTGCCAGAAATATTCTGCAGATGTCAGTGTCTGTTTTGGTATAATTTTTATAATCAATAGAAACAGACAAAACGCAAATTCAAATTTTGATTTTGAGTTAATATTCATTTTATGAACGCTAAAACAATCAGTTAATACCAAAAAACATAAATTGTGTAGTGATTTTTTGTCAAACTTTTTTTCCAAAATCCAATTATTATCCTCGACACAGTTTTTTAACATATTTTGTAATTCTATTCTAATGTCATATTTTTCATTATTTTCATTTATTATTGGTATAGCTTTAAAAAATTCATTAGGCATTTTGTTAAAGTATATAATAGGATAGAATTTTGGATATTGTAAAACCATATGCCCACAGACATTACTAAACATATTAAATACTTCATTATAAAATATATTGTATGCTTCTGCTAATGTTTGTGGAAAATTTGATGACTTCTCAGTCGCTATAATGAGTCCGATTATTGTTGCATACATTACTTGTGAATTTTGTTTTTGGTCTAAATATTTTATTGTTTTTTTCATTTCACCATATAATTTATATATAATGCAATTATTATCACGATATATTAACTCTGCTAATGTTTGCGAATTACTATGTTCTTGTCTCAAATCTCTGTTATATAGAATATCTACTAGATTGTTAATATCTAGCTCACTAAAAGAAGATGGTCGTTTGATTAAATCAATAGCAATATTTGTTCTTTTTAGTATTAACGGAATAAAATCTTCGTTTAATTCTAATTTACATTTTTTATCGAGTTTATCAATCCATTTTCTATCTTCACACTCTTTATTTCTAAATCCCTCCATAGTTTGTTCAATGTTTCTTTTATATTCTAACGAGTTATCATTGTAATATTTTTTAATAAAGTTATCACCAAATACATATAATGTACCATTTCCGTCTTTATCATTATTTAGATATTTTTCATCTCTCAATAATTGAAATAAATCTTTTTGAGAGGAAAAATATACAAATTCGCTAATAACTTTCATAATTTCATCTTTATCAAATGCAGTACTCATATCATATCTCCTTTTTAATCCTTAAATCCTATTTGTCCATTCATAAGTAATGGTAATAAATAATCTCTAAGACTAGTAAGCTCCTCGTTTTCTTTTTCTAAAATTATTGATTTTTTTACAATATCTTTTATTATATATTCAAATTTTTCTATAATTTTTATATTAATCAATATCTTCTGTTTAGCAATGTCATTATATACTATATATGGTATTGCAGAACCGTGTGTTCCACCACTTACTTTTGGCACAAAAAATTTTAACATAGAGTAGTATATATATTCCATATAATCTTCATCGAATTTATTAGTACAAGCATAAGTTCTTTGATATAAATCAAACGAGTCGTTTACCAAAATTGTTCTACCTGTATATGAACCATTTCCTGATATTAAAATAGCTTTACCTTCAAATATTTTATCATTAGAGTATTTATATCCTGGAGCGCAAGAAAAGAACTTATATTTGCCTTTATCAAATGACTGATTTACATCTTTTTTACCTGTAAATATATTACAATATTTTTCTATCTGTTCAACCTTCCACCCCTCTGGTATTTCCTGATTAAGTTCATCATTCCAAACCATTTTGCCACCTGATGATTTGTATGGCTTTCCTTCTTCATTTGGAAATTCAAATTGTAGGAACCAGTAATCATATATTATTTTAGCCATTGCCTCTAGCTCTGTATTTATTTTATTATTATTTTGTATTTTGTTATCAATTGAAACAATAAATTTTCCTATCTCTTCTTTACTTGAAATATTAGGGACAGGAAAATTCATAATATGATTTTTGTCTCCTCTAGGCATTTTAGACCCTTTAGCACCAGCCATATCATAATCAAAAAATATGTCTTGAGATAAAAGACTATATAAAAATTCAGCTGAAACCTTTCCATTACTGCGAATACAAAGAACATCAGGGCTACAACCACCATTAAATCCTGCTAACCATATTTTCTTAAAATATGGACGAATGTTTCCAAGCAATATATCACCAACTTTAAATCGCGTTACATTTCCTTCTAATGGTACATATTCTGATGTAGTAACTCCAGCTTTGTTAACAAGCATATTATCTATACTAATATATTTTTTAGAATTAAGTTCAGTTGCTGAAATTTTATCTGTAACATAGTAAGCATAATCTTTTAGTTTACACATATTTAATTTCCCCCAATCTTTGCTTAATTTCATCTTCTAACTGCTTTCCTTCTGCAAAGTATTGGTTCAGGTTATTAGTAAATTCTCTCATCTTATTGTTAAATTCTTCTTCTGTTAATTCAACATATTCAATTTTTACTTCAAAATATTGTCCCGCTGAAAATGAACAATTTTTCTCTTTTAATTGGTCATAAGTTACTT
>CALXUC010000056.1 GCA_944391575.1 uncultured Clostridia bacterium
GGAGAATTACAAATAATATAAAGAAGATAAAACATATTTTTATCTTCTTTTACTTATAGACCACCTGAATTGTAACGAAAATACTAATCATATTAAAAATATTTATTGAATTATAGATTTTTAAATAAAAAAATGTTATAATAATATTGTAGATTTATTTATTGAGATAATTAATATCTCTATAGAAAAACAAAAATTATATAATGAAATAGAATCATTACAATTAGGAGTTAAAAATGAATATTAAAAATAAATATAATATAATAACTTTATGTGGATCAATTAAATTTAAAGATGAATTTATGAAAGTTCAAGAAAAACTTACTTTAGACGGAAACATTGTTTTTACACCTTCTTTTTTTAATAATGTAAAAAAAGAAGATATAGACAATAAAACAAAAAAAATGTTAGATGAAATGCATAAACAAAAAATAGATATGTCAGATGAAATTTATGTTATTAATCTTGGTGGATATATTGGGGAAAGCACAAAATCTGAAATTGAATATGCAAAATTAAAAGGTAAAAATATTTCTTACCTAGAAAATATTAAATAAATTTAGAAAAAAATAATTTATAAGGAATTATAAAATTCCTTATAAATTTTCTTTTTCCTTTTTAATTTGTAAACACATTATTATTGAACATATACCTATATAAATTATCCAAAAAATAATAAATTGAAAATATGTGTTACTGTTCAATAATGGATATGGAGATAACATGCCACTAATTAAAATATTATAGATTAGTGCTAATGGAATAAAAGTAATTGTCCATACATTAATCTTCCAAAATTTACTTTTAGCAATTATTTTTTCTTTTCCATCTGATTGATAAATTCCTATAGCAAAAACCATTATTCCTAATACAATAAATATTAAACCTCCAATAATACCTCCAACTTCTTGAGTGGCAGTCCATATAAATGTTGATAAAATTAAACCTAATATTGTTAAAGTTGTTGCGACAACATTAAAAATATGGATGTTATTATTTTTTCTTATAGCTTGATTATTACTCTCCACTCCTTTTAATAAATAGTCAGTTGTTACATTAAAGTAATTGCTTAATAATATTATCTTTTCTAAATCTGGAACAGATTGTTCACTTTCCCATTTTGATACAGCTTGCCTTGAAACTCCTATATTTTCCGCAAGCTCTTCTTGTGAAATCCCTTTTATTTTTCTTAATTCTAATATTCTATCTGATATTGCCATAATAAATAACTCCTTTCTTTTTATTATATTATAACAATTTTACTGGTTGCAATTCTACCAACTATACTTTTAAATTTGTCAACTAATAGTTGCTATCTAATATAAATAGGTTAATTGCTATTACTTTTTTATTATATCATTTAAATGAAAAATAATCTATAATTATAGATAAAATATAGATTATTTTTTAAGTTATCCACAAATTATTCTTCTTTATTTTTATATATCTTATATGATATTTTATAAGATATATAATACATAATTACCATAAACGCAATTATTAATATTAGGCCAAATTGATTTATAAAGTTAGTTAACATTTCCATATCTATACTAAGATTAGATTTCATTATTAAGAATCCAGCTCCTGCTCCAAGTAAAATTATTATAAATAATAATATAAACATTTGTATTCTTCCTTTTTCTGCTCCCCACTTAAATATACTTGGAATTTGTATTGCTTGTATTAAAGATATTCCAAACATTCCGCCTATTGTTGTTGTTATTAAACTTTCGTAATCAATATTTATTATATTTTCAGGTCTTATATAATTCATTATATTTGCTACTATTATTGTTAATGTAAAACCTAATATTCCTCCTAATATAGTTGCTGCTATTGCTAAAATAAATTTTTCTTGTACTATTGCTTTTCTACTAGTAGGTAATGTTAAAATATATTTATTCGATTTAGATATTTCGTCATAACTAAATGTAGATAACGAAATCATACCTACTATTGCACATATTATAATTGAACCCCAATTAATTGCTTCTGTTCCTACTATTGCAATTCCACAAAATATAACTATTATAATCAATGATGTTTTATAACTTGATAAATTGTATAAATCCTTTTTTAATAATCCTTTTATCATAAATTATTTTTCCCCCTTAACATAAAATAACATTATATCTTCAATAGATGGCTTATCAATTGTTGTTATATTATATTTACTTCTTATAATATTTTTATCGCCTGTTAATACTTCATATTGATATTTTCCTTTTTTGTATTTTATATAATCTTTTTCATTTATTTTTAAGAAATCTTCTTTACTGCATTTTATTATTCCATAATTTTCTAATAATTCATTTGTTGGTAAATTAAATACGATTTTTCCTTTTTCTATAAATACTATATAATCTGATATATGCTCTAAATCTGTTGTGATGTGTGTTGATAATAATATAGATCTTGTTTCATCTTCTTCTATGTATTTTCTAAATATATCTAAAATTTCATTTCTTACAACTGGATCAAGTCCACTTGTTGGTTCGTCTAGTATCAAAAGTTTAGGTTTATGTGATATTGCTGTTACTATTTTTAATTTCATTTTCATACCACTTGAAAATTCTTTAGTTAATTTATTTATTGGTAAATTAAATTGTTTTAATAGACTTAAGTATTTATTTTCGTCCCAAGTTTTATAAACATCTTTCATAATAGAGTTTATTTGTTTTGGTGTTAAATAGTCTGATAAATAGCTATCGTCTAATACTACTCCTATTTCTTCTTTTATTTCATTTTCATTTTTCTTACTATCTTTTCCAAATATTTTTACAGTTCCTTCTGATCTAGTGATATTTAATATTGATTTAATAGTAGTTGTTTTACCTGCCCCGTTTTCTCCGATTAATCCTACTACACAACCTTGTGGCACATTAAAAGTAATATTTTTTAATTCAAAATCTTTGTATTTTTTAGAAACATTTTGCAATTCAATATTATTTTCCATTCTAATAATCCTCCTCAAATATAATTTTAAATAATTCTTTTATTTCCTCTTCTGAAATGTTTACCATTTTTGAGATATTATATATTTTTTCTATATAATCTTGAATTTCTTTTAATTTTTCTTCTTTTATTAAATCCATATTTTTAGGAGCTACATAACTTCCTTTTCCTGGAATTGTTTTTATAAATCCAGCTTGCTCTAATTCGTCATAAGCTCTTTTTACTGTTAAGAAGCTAATTTTTAAATCGTTTGCTAAACTTCTTACAGATGGTAACATATCTTCTTCTTTTAATTCGTTAGAAAATATAGCTTGTTTTATAGCATTTTCTATTTGTTCAAAAATTGGTATACCACTATTATTACTTATTATTATGTTCATTTTTTATTTCATTCCTTTCGAAAGGTACTAATCTGGTTAAACGTTTAACCTTTTTTGAATTGTTGTTATATGTGTTATAACTATTATACTGTTATTATAACAGATTATTATAAAATGTCAATATTTTTTTATAATTTTATTATAAAAATTGTTACAATTCAGAATACACTTGCTAAAAGCTTGATATATAGCTATTTTTAGTCAAAACATAGATAGGGTGTAACAATCCGGGTCTTGACTTGCAAATAGCTATATATCAAGCTTTTATTTAAATGCCTGCTGAATTGTAACTAAAAATTTTTTAAACTTAGCTATAGAAAAAACCAAAAAGAGGTTTCCTGTAATTAGAAACCACTTTTTGAATTTATAAATTTTTTTGCATTCCATAAGGATTATTTTTCATAAAACGGGAAGTTCTGTATTTATATTTCTTGGAGGATATTTCCACATTATTAGTTCTCCTATTATCATTACAACAGAAACTATTAAATCAAATACCCTGATATAATTTTATTTTTTTAAAAGTTTTTTTATATTCTTTAAAAATTTAATCACTTCTGGGCTTAGGTTAACACTTTCTGAATATTTATGTTTTTTCAAAATATTATGTAATGATCCTTTATAACCAGGAGCAGTAATTTCAAGAACTTCTTGATATAGCTCTCTTACCTTATCTATTTTATTATAGTGTAAATTTATAACTATCTCTGCTATTTTACTTCTATATATATTCACTAAAAATGCTTTATAAAAATCACTGGATTTTTGGTATAGTTCATAATATTTTTCTATATCTTGAGAATACTGAAAATTATCTAAGTATAACTTTATCCACAATAATTCAATAGCATTTGAAGCTAAATATGATTCGTCAGTAGTTTGAGCATTGGCTAACAACATAGATTTATACGCATTATTATAATCGTTAATTTTAAAATAAATACCAGTCATTATTATATAAGCGCGCATTCTACTATCCCAGCCATCATTAAAAGTATCCAACCCATACTGAATAAGTTTTATTGATAATATAAATAAGCATATATCAACTGGATGTAATATATCTAATATTGCCATATTATTATCTCTCCTTTTTTATTTTTGTGCATTAAATATGCGTCTGCTATTTTTCATGAAAACGTTTAAATTATCTCATTAATACATAATTGTATTGTGCAATTAAGGTTTTGTCAATAAAAAAGTAAAAAAATCTCTAAGATTATAAGAGTATATTTTGACATTTTACATAATGCATGCTATAATGCTAGACATAGCAATACAAGCAATAAAATATTAAACAAAATTTTAATTAATAATCAAATTGCGGAATGTAAAGAGATTAATGAAAGATACCAAAAAATTTTATAAAAGAGGTTAGAATAAAATGAGCGATAAATTGGAAAAAGAGTTAATAGAACTTGATAAAAAAAGACTTAATATAAGAGGAAAATATAAAAATAAATTAATTAGCAATGAAAAAAAGATAAGTAAAAAAGATTATATATTTTTCCCTAAAAGTATTGTTAGTGAAAAAAATTATCAACTTAGGTATGGATTATCTTGGTTACAAAATGGTTTTATATTAAAAAAAGGTGATAATATTATTGCTGTTGATCCTGGTGTTAATTTTGTGTTAAGATTAACTGAAAGTGGTTTTGATTTATCAACAATTACTCATATTTTTATAAGTCATTCTCATCTTGATCATTCAGCAGATGCAAATGTTTTAATGGATTTTTTAATTAGAGCAAAATCTTCTGTAAAAATAATTGCTCCAAAATCTGTATATGAAGAAAAAGTTATAAGCGATTTTCACTCTGGAATAAAACCTAAATTCCCAATTAATCATTCTGCAATAATTATAGATGAAAATAGTGAAATAGAACTTTTAAATGGTTATAAAATGAAATTTGTTCCATTACACCATAGTGTAGAATGTTATGGATTTAAAATTTTTGGTAATAATGAAAATTATACATATTTATCAGATACAAGTTATACAAAAGAATTATTAATTAAAAACAAAGAATACTTGCTAATTACTAGCATTAGTAATTATATAGAAAATGCAATATCGCATTCTAGCTATAATTATATTAAAGACTTTACAAAAGATAGTAATATCTTGATTGCTAATGTAGACAGCTTTTTATATACGAAAAATTCAAAAACACATTTACCTATTTTAGATTTGTTGGAAATCGTAAAAGGTAATAATATACAAAAAATAATTTTAGCTCATATTAATCCGATTGGTGAGTTAAAATACGAAGAATGGGGTATGAAATTAGCAAAATATGCGAGCAAGGTAACTGGAATACAAACATTTTCAATAAAGGAAAAAATTAATAAATTTTATATATAATAAATATATTGGAGAGTAAAATGGAAAGAATGATACCAAAAATAAAATTTGAATTAATGTCTTTAGAAGAAATCGCTGGTATATTAGAATGGGCAATTATTATTGATAAAGGGATATTACCTACTTCAAATTATGTATTACAGTTATATCCAGAGTTACAAAATATTAAAAATTGGAAGAATTTTTCTTCAAATGAAAGAAGTAATATTATAAAAAAATTAATAAAAGATAACTATATAAATAGTAAAAACGAATATAAAAATATTTTATGTAATTATAAAATTATATGGGAAAAATATAACAATGATTTTATGTATAATTTGAGTAAAGTTTTAAATATTAATTGGAGTAATGAGCTAAAGGTAATTAGTGTTAAAGCTGGCAAAATTCCAATTTATCCAAGAGAGATTGATACACATTCTTTTTATATAGGAAAAATGGAAGAAGAAAGTTTTATAGAAACTGTTATGCACGAATGTTGCCATTTTCTATATTTTGAAAAATGGAAAGAATTGTTTAAGAATTGGAAAATAGAAGAATTTGAAAGTCCTCATATAATATGGCATTTAAGTGAAATTGCTATAGATCCTATTTTAAATAATTCAGAAATTCAAAAGGTATATAAACACGATTTTAGAGCATATAAAAATTTTTATAGTATAAATATAAATGGTAAAAATTTAATGGAAACTATTAAAAATATTTATAATGAAAATACTATAGAAAATGCAATAATTAAAAGTTATGAATTTGTATTGCAAAATAGAAATAATATCTAGTTACAATTCAGCATAATTTTATAAACTTTCAACATATAAATATTTTTAAGAAATTGCCTAGGTTTTGAAAAAAAATAAAAAAATGCTTAAATCCCTTGACAATACTCTACAAACTTGATAAACTATTTACAGTTTAAATGAAAGGGGATTAAAAAATGAACAAATCAGATTTGATCGCAGTTATAGCGGAAAAAATGGGAGGATCAAAAAAAGATGCAGAAGTAACTTTAAAAGCTGTTGTTGAAGCAATAACAGAATCCTTAGTAAAAGGAGAAAAAATTCAATTAATCGGCTTTGGTTCCTTTGAGGTAAGAAAAAGAGCAGCTAGAAAAGGTAGAAATCCACAAACTAATGAAGAATTAAAAATACCTGCATCAAAGGTTCCTGCTTTTAAAGCTGGACAAGCTTTAAAAGATGCTGTTAATAAAAAATAGTTATCGAAAGACCTATATTTTAGGTCTTTTACTTTTAATTTTTAGCTTTAAATTCTTTATTTGAAAGTGCTATAATTTCTTGTAATATTATAAATTGTCTATACTCTATATTCAGTTTTACTTGATATTTTTTATAATCTATGATATTCTACTTGTATAAAATTCGGAGGTGCAATTTATGGATACGAAAAATAATAGTAGTAAATTGAAAAAAGTATTTTTTATCTTCATTATTTTATTAATCTTAATATTGCTTATAGCTATATCAACATCTGCATTCGCAAATAAAACTGCTAATAAAGAAAATGTTAAAATTTTAATTGGGAATTCTGAGATTTATTCAAAGGAAGAATTAAATGAAGCTGTAAAAGTAGTGCTAGATACTTTTGATTTTCCAGCAACTTTAAATGAAATTTATTACGATGAAGTAAAGTCTTTATCAAATAGTAATAAGTATGCTACTCAATATGGTGTAGATGAAGCAATCATTTTATATTGTAATTTTACAACCTACTCAAATACAGACATTGGATTTTTAATGCCTGGTCCTCTTAACCCTAACTCAGAATATACTGATTATAATTTTGTGCTAGTACGTAACGATAATGAGGCATGGGACTTAAAAACATCAGGCTACTAAATAATAATTATAAAGTATAAGATTATTTATAATTAGGTATGCTATGAAAAATAAAAAGTAAAACACAAACTTACAAATTATATGTTAAATTATAGTATTAATTAAAAATTTTTAGTATTTACCTTTTGTACTGAAGCCAAAAATTGGACATTTTGGTTTCAGTATATACTTAGTAAGTGTTAAATAATATATCTTTTTAATACAAATTATAATTTATTTAAATATAAAGTTTATTTATAATTGTATCTAATTGTTCTTTTTGTTCACCTGTTACTATTGCTTCTCCAAGGCCAAATAGAATATGGTGTTCTGTAGTACCTATTTCGAGAGAATAACTTATAACACCATTCTTTTCATCACTATTAAATCTAATATTATGTGTTGGTATTCCATCACAAGTTTCTTCAGAAAAAATTAGATTATCTATAATATTAAGAAGTACATAAATTTCTTCTTTATTTAAAGTATATTTTTTTATTTCTGTTTCAGATTTAGTGCCAATGCCTTCACTAATCTCTATTTGCAAAGGTATTGAATTGGCATTTTCAGCAATTTGTATGTCTGTTTTCAACGCATTTCTTTGCCCTGTAAATAATCCAATTATAAAGCTTATTAATACTATTACTATTACTCCTAGAATAATAAACAATTTGTTTTTATTACTCATAAAATTACCTTCCTTCCATTCTAACAATTTCATTTTTATTTTATACACTTTAATAATAAGTTTACAATATTTTATATTACCTGTCAAGTTTATAAAAGCAAACTCAGCTCTAAAGGTTAAATACTTATATTTTTTGTCTACAATGGAATTATTTGTTTTTTCTATTTTTTAGTCAAAAAAAGGTACAAAAATC
>CALXUC010000057.1 GCA_944391575.1 uncultured Clostridia bacterium
TAGATTATCGTGAAATAAAAAGAACTCTTAGTACAGAAAGGTGGTCTAATAGAATAACCTCATGGGATGATAAATGGTCAGGCAATTTATGGGACTTTTTTGAAAAAATTGTAAATCGATTAACAGCAGATTTAGAAATTCCATTTGAATTAGATAGTAATCTAATGAGGATAGAAGATACCGTTGTGCATAAAAGTATACGTGAAGCTTTATCAAACTGCTTAATACATTCGCAATATGATGAAAGCGGAAGTATTGTTATTGAAAAAGGAGAATATTACTTTAAATTTGCAAACCCTGGTAATATGAGAATACCAGTGAAAGAAGCATTTAAAGGCGGGCAAAGTGACCCAAGAAATCCTTTACTTCATAAAATGTTTTCATACTTAGGATATGGTGAAAGAGCCGGCTCTGGATTATCTATGATAAATGATGTATGGAAACAAAAAGGTTGGATAATGCCTAAAATAGAAGAAACATTTAATCCAAATAGAACTACATTAATATTATATGTAAAAGAAAAAATAGTAAATAGTGTAAATGAAACTCCTGCTAACTATATTATTAACTATACCAATGACTATACTAATAACTATACTATTAAGCTTACAGAAACTCAAAAACAGATAATAAAAATATTAAGAAAAAATCCTGAAGTTAAAGTAAAAGAAATTACAGAAAAGATAAACGATATTACAGAATCAGGTGTGAAGTGGAATTTAAAAAGAATGAAAGATATGGGAATTATAAAGAGAGAAGGAAGTAATAGAACTGGAAGTTGGATTGTTTTGTAAAATAGTATTGCCCAAAATAAAAAAGTATGCTATTATATAGAAAAAGTAAAAATAAGGGAGAAAAATAAATGATAGAAAATACAAAATTGAAGAAAACAAACATAATAAAAAAACAAACAAAAAACGTTGAAAGCCTCGTAGCTACTAACAACAAATATAAGTTTAAAATAGGTAGAGATGGACCAATAAAAAATATAGCTTAAAAGAAAATTAATAATAAAAACACAAATAAAGGAGAATGATTATGAAAAAAAGATTAAAAGAAAAAAGAGGAATAACGTTAATAGCACTGGTAATAACCGTTGTAGTAATGTTGATATTGGCAGGAGTAGCAATAGCAGCTGTAGTAGACGGAGAAGGCTTATTTAGTAAAACAAGACAAGGCACACAAACATACGAAAATGCAGCACAAGAAGAGGCTGATAGAATGCAAGGATTAATGAATCAAATAGACCAAGCGATAGGTGAAATCAAACCACAAGAAAGTTATGATGGTATATATAGTGCTGGGGGTTTGGAAGGAAAAATTTCACCAACAGATTTATTTGAGTTTGATACAACCATAGGCGAAGTAGATCCTAATATTTTAAGTCAATTTAGTAATTTGTCAAATAAAGCCGCTAAAATAACGAGAATAAAACCAGAATATTGTAATGTTGGTGGGTATAATCCGAAAACAGATGAGTGGAATTTAACAGATACAAATTACGAAATTAATTATGAAGGTATAACAGATACTTTAGTAATACCATATGAAGTTACTATTGATGGTGAAAAATACACGATAACTGATGTAGATTTAACTATTTCAGGTGATGCGGATTGGGGGAGGCTTAAATGGAATTTTCCATATCCTGATATAGAAAACATAATATATCCAAATACGGTTAATAAAATTTATTATGAATATGTAGATTATTACGATTATTATTCGTATGCTTATAATGTTTTAAGTAATATTATATTTTCAAATAATATGCAAGAAATACCTGCTTATTTTTTCTATAGAACAAGTCTTGCTAACGTGACAATACCAAACAGTGTAACAAGTATAGGAGATAATGCTTTTAGTAGTTGCAGAGGATTAACAAACATAACAATTCCAAGTAGTGTAACGAGTATAGGAGATAATGCTTTTAGTAGTTGCAGTGGATTAACAAACATAACAATTCCAAGTAGTGTAACGAGTATAGGTGAAGGAATATTCAGCTCATGTAGAAATTTAACAAACATTAAAGTAGATGATCAGAATAGTTATTTTACAGCTGAAAATGGAATACTATTTAATAAGTCTAAAACTGAAATTGTCTCATATCCAACCGCAAAAGGAGAATATATTGTCCCAGATAATATTACAAGTATAGGAAATAGTGCGTTTAGTTCATGCAGTGGATTAACAAATATAACAATACCAAACAGTGTAACAAGTATAGGAGATAATGCTTTTAGTAGTTGCAGAGGATTAACAAACATAACAATTCCAAGTAGTGTAACGAGTATAGGAGATAATGCTTTTAGTAGTTGCAGTGGATTAACAAATATAACAATACCAAATAGCGTGACAAGTATAGGAGATAATGCTTTTAGTAGTTGCAGAGGATTAACAAATATAATAATACCAAATAGCGTGACAAGTATAGGAAATGAAGCTTTTTTTTATTGTGATGCATTAACAAATATAACAATACCAAATAGTGTAATAAGTATAGGAAATGAAGCTTTTTCTAATTGTGATGCATTAACAAATATAACAATACCAGATAGTGTAATAAGTATAGGAGACAGAGCTTTTTATTATTGTAAGGGCTTAACCAATATAATAATACCAAGTAGCGTAACTAGTATAGGGAAAAATGTATTTTTAGTATGTAGTAAATTAACAAATATAACAGTAGATGATTTAAATAATAACTATTCAAGTGAAGGAGGAATAATGTTTAATAAAAATAAAACTGAAATAATTGTATGTCCTTCAGCTATTGAAAATGTTATAATACCTGATACAGTAACAAGTATCGGAGATAGTGCTTTTTATTATTGTAGAGCTTTAAGAAATATAACATTACCAGATAGTGTGACAAGTATAGGCGCTAATGCTTTTAGATCTTGTCAGAATTTAAAAAATATAACGATACCAAATGGTGTGAAAAGCATAGGAGAAAATGCATTTTCAGATTGTAATAAACTAGAAACTATAACTATACGAAAATCAGAAGGTTCTATAACAGGTGAACCATGGGGGGCTGATTATAAGTCAGTACGTCCTTCAGTAACAACTGAAATAATCTGGAGACCATAATTAAATAATGAAAAAGTGATGTGAAAATGAAAAATTTAACAAATATAACAGAAAAAATAGGATTTATAATAATATTATCAACAATAGTATTATTAAATATCTATATAGGCTCTAACATAAAAGAGCCTATATGGATAATACAAGCAATAATTTCTACATTTACACTTATATACTTAATAATAAACAAAATATGTAAAAAGAAAAATCTAATAATAAAAAGCAAAATAGATATAGTCGTATTATTATTTATGATATCAACTATATTACCACTACTATTTAATCAATACGCAACTTTTGAAGGTACGTGTAACTTTATACTGAAATACTGGTCTGTATATGGTTTATATATTCTAGTGAGAAATATAGTAATAAATGAAAAAAGAGTAAATATCGTAATACAAACAGTAATCATTACATCTCTAATTCCAATAATATTTGGAATAGATAAGTTTACATTTAATAGATCTGAACCATTTTTAGATTTTATAAATGCTGTAAAGATAGAAAATAATGAAGGAAGAATGATTTCGACATTTGGTTATGCAAATACGTTAGCAGCGTATTTAAGTTTAACAATAGCATTATCAATAGGGCAATTTTTAAAAACGAATAAATTAAAAAAATTACTATATGCAATTTATATAATAATTGCTGGTATTACTGTAATACTAACGCAGTCAAAATTTGTATTGGCTTTAGACGCGTTCTTGATTTTCATATTTATTATAAAAGGAATAGTAGATAAAAAAATATCCAAAAAATGGATAATATCTGGAATTGTTGCAGTAATTGTATTCTTTATATATTTTTTTATAGCAATTCAAATTGATAAACCTGTAGAAATAACCGAAACAGATAAAACTCTTGTGATACGAGGATTTGAGCCTAATACGGATTATGAATTTAAGTTAAATATAAATGCAGAAAGCGATAAAGAATATGATACTTTTGAAATAAGTATAGTTGAAGTAACAAGATATTTTTCGGAAGAAGTTTTAACAAGAACATCCTTTTCAAGTTTTGAAGGAGATAAGATATTAAGATTTAAAACAGGTAATAATGTCGAACATATAGAAATTAGAATAAGCAATAAATTATCACAAAAAATTGTTATAAACGATTTATATATAAATAATGAAAAATATATGCTAGACTATAAAATTATACCTGAAGAATTAGTTAGAATATTTATAACTTTTAATTTTCAAAATCCTAGCGTAGTACAAAGAGTTGATTTTTGGAACGATAGTTTAGAAATTATAAAAGATAACTGGCTAATAGGTGCAGGAGGCAATGCTTGGAGAGTTCTTTATGGACAAGTTCAAGATTATTTATATTATGCTAAAGAAGCACATAATTACATATTAGAAGTATGGATGTCTTTTGGATTATTAGGTCTAATAAGCTATATATTAATTCTTGCCATAACCATTAAAAATGGAATAGGAATATTAAAAAGTAAAAATAAAGATGTAATATCCATATTAGTAGGAATTAGTATAATAGTATTGCATAGTTTTATGGATTTTGGTATGTCGTTTTTAATTATTGAAATGATATTCTTTATGTTTATTGCTATTATTAATCAAAAAGACAGAAAAATTGTCAAAAATACAGGAATAATAGATTCGATTGGAATTGTAATATTTTTAATTATATCGGTAGGAAACATATTAGGATTATTAGCAACTGTATTTCAAGACAAATCCACAATGATGAATAATAACATTGCAAGTTGGGTATCAAAATATCAGTATAATAAGATTATATATTTAGAAAACAATAATCTGAAAGATGAAGAAAAAATTGAACTCATAAAAAGGTATATAGAAAAAGAAAAATACCAAGATCAAAACGTTATGTATGATATAATGAGTAATCAAATTATAGAGAATATAGATAATAATAAAGTTAACATAGAAGATATTGAATTTTTAGTAGATGTATGGAAAAATGTGAAACCGGAAAGAAAATATGATATTAGCATAATACAAAAAAGAGCAGAGATAATGTTAGATTTAGCTGAAAATTTATTAGATAAATCAGAAAATATAGAAATAAAAAATATGGCATTTGAAATATTAGAAATTATAAAAGAAGAGTATAAAGAAAATATAACTGCAGTATTAGAGTATGAAAAAAATTCATTAGGAAAGGCTATTTCAAAGTTCAAGTATGAAGTTTATACTAACATATATGATGACGCAGTAAATTTATTAGAAAAGCAGGAGAAATAATGGAATATGTAGATATAATTATGCCAGTATATAATGGTGAGGAATATATTGAAGAGGCAATAAATTCAATAAAACAGCAAACTTATAAAAATTGGAGATTAATAATAATAGATGATGCTTCTACAGATGCTACTATAGAAGCAATAGAAAGAGTGACTAATGACGTAAAGAATAAAACGTTAGTGATAAGATCTGTTAAAAATTTAGGACCAGCAGAAGCTAGAAATTTAGGAATAAGAAAATCAGATAACAGATATATAGCTTTCTTAGATTCTGACGACATATGGTATAAAGATAAGTTGAAGAAACAAATAGATTTTATGGAGAAAAACAATTATGGCTTTACATATACATTATTTACGTATTTAAAAGAACAAAAGAAAAAAGCAGTAAAAGTATTCCCTAAAAGCTTAAATTATAGACAAGCTTTGGGAAATACTTTTATTTTAACATCTACAGTAATAATAGATACAAAGTATATGGCTAAAGAAAAAATTTTCATGAAAAATGTTTTTAATGAAGATACCGCTACTTGGTGGCAAATCTTAAAAAGTGGAAATATAGCGTGTGGACTAAAAGAAAATCTTACTCTCTATAGAATAAGAAAGAATAGTTTATCATATAATAAACTTAAAAATCTAAAAAGAAATTGGAATTTATATAGAAAAGTAGAAAATTTATCATTTCTAAAATCAAGCTATTACTTTATAAATTATGTAATAAATGCAACTATAAAAAGAATAGTATAATTAATCGTAATAATGTTTTAACATAAAAGTTTGGAGAATAATACCGTTAGCAAAAATATATTCTAAAAAGGAATGGATTAAAAATGCAAAAAAAATTAGAAGTCTTATTATCACTTATGAATGTAAAAAATAAAGATGAATTTTATAAAATCCTAGAAAAGAACAATATTACAGGTAAAGTTTGTGCTGTAAATCAAGTAAAAAATGAATCTGATATTTGGAATTTAGAAGATGGAGATAAAAGGCTGTATTCATATAATGAATTAGGTGCAAGCAGAAGTAGGAATAGACTTTTAGAAAAAGCAGAAGGTGATATATGTATATTTGCTGATGATGATATGGTTTATAATGATGACTATCAAGATGTTATATTAAGAGAGTACGAAAAAAATAAGAATGCAGAAATGTTTATATTTAATATAAAAAGTACAAATACAAATAAAGAAAAAATTAAAAAAATATATGGAAGGAAGATCAAATTTCTTGACATAATGAGAATTAGAACTCCTGAAATTACATTAAAAAAAGAACTCCTAAAAAAAATTGATATAAAATTTGACGAAAATTTTGGACCAACTGGAATTTTCCGAAAAGGAGAAGAAACTATATTTATGAGAGATCTTTTTAAAAAATTTGTAAAGATATATAATTCTAATAAAAACATCGGTTATGTATATAGCAACGAAAGCACCTGGTTTGAAGGCTACAATGAAAAATACATGTACGACCAAGGAGCCATATTCTATAGGATAGCTCCAAAGATGTACAAATTATTAATATTACAATTTGCTATCAGAAAGTATTTTCTATATAAAGATAACATAAGTATTATAGAAGCATATAAGCAAATGGTACTAGGAGCCAAAAAATGTAAAGAGATGTATGGTGAAAAGAATGAATAAAAAATTAAGTATTATTGTACCAATATATAATCCTCCGGAGGAATATTTAAGAAGATGTTTAGATAGCGTTATAGCGCAAACATATAAGGAAATAGAAATAATATTAGTAAATGATGGTTCAAAAGAAGAAATAAAACAAATCTGCGAAGAATTTGCAAATAAAGATAATAGAATAAAATTAATAAACCAAGAAAATTCGGGAGAATCTGTATCAAGAAATGTAGGAATAGAAAATGCTACTACTGATAATATCATATTTGTAGATAGTGACGATTGGATAGAAAAAAATCTGTGTGAAGAAATTATAAGCGTATTAGAAAAAATAAATTATAAGTACGACGTAATAATTCATAATTGTTATATTGATTACTCTAAAAAAAGTAGTAAAAATACCTTTTACAACAAGAGCGGGTGGCTTAATAATAGTGACATAGAAGAAATTCAGTTGCAGAATATAGAAAAAGGAATTACTAAGTATTATCCGAAAGATACTAACATATCTGTAGTGTGGGCAAAGGTATATAATAAAAAATTTATAGTAAAAAATAACTTGAAATTTATTCCAAACATAATAAGAATGCCTGACACAATATTTAATATAGAAGCGTTTGAAAAGGCGAAAAAAATTTATATGTTTCCTAAGTATTTATACCATTACCAAAAAAATGAAAACTCTATATGCCAAAAGTATTCTGAAGATACAATAAATTATTACGAAACCTTCATAGAATACGTAAAAAAATATATTGAAAAATATAATAAAAATGAACGATTTAAAGATACATTAAATATAAAAATATGCACAAGTATAGATAAGTATATGTATAATTATTATTTTCATAAAGATAATCCAAAGAAGAAAAATTTAATTATAAAAGAATTTAAAGAGCTACTAGATAAAGAATTATACATAAAAGCAATTGAAAGTGTAAAAACTCAATATTTAAGTATATATCAAAGATTAGTAATAAAAAATGCAAAAAAGAAAAGAATACATATTATGAGGATTTTAAAAGAAATAAAAATGATTATAAAAAGTGTTCAAGGAGAGATAAGCAAAAAATAATAAGTAAGAAAATCTTGATTTTCCTTCAATTTTCCCTTGACAAACCGAAAAAAATATAGTATTATATTATATGTTGAAAGT
>CALXUC010000058.1 GCA_944391575.1 uncultured Clostridia bacterium
CTCCTGCACCACTTCCTCCTCCAAATGGTAATCTGTATTGTATTGCCTCCTCCTTATCTTTTTTAGAATATTCGTCTATTGTCTCTCCTTTAAATTCGCTACCTCCTGCTGCAAATCCAAATGTAACTTTTGATATTGGTATAATGACTACATTATTAGTTGTTTCTATAGGCTCCCCTATAATTGTATTTACGTCTACCATTTCTTGTATACTATTCATAGCAGTTATCATTAAACCTTGTATTGGATGTTCTGACATTTTTAAAAACTCCTTTCTTAAATATAATACTTATTATTACATTGATAATATGTACCATTTTTGTACTTATTATACAATCTAATTGTAAATTTATATCATTTTTATTATATATTGGAGTAAATTTATAATTATATTTTCTCTTTTCATATTTTCTTATAAATTTATTTGCTACCATTGGAAATATTGTAGATATTGTTACTATTATTACTGAGGTTAATAGAATGAATTCTGTTCCTATTTTTAAGTCTAAGTCTAAATATTCTAAATCTATTTTTAATTTTTTTACTACATTTTTTATTACATTTCTATCTTGATATAATTCTTTTTCTATTTTTTTATGAGAAGATTTTTCTATTTTTGCCTTTGTCTTTGTAAAGATTTCTTTTAATTTATTTTTATCTAATTCTATTTTTAAATATCTTATTTTATTTAATAGATACAGTTTTATTATTACCTTATAATTTTTATCTATATATTTAAGATTTACTTTTATCGTTGTTAATATTAATATTGTTAATAAAATTACTATTAATATTAATATTGCTAATATTAAATTAGAGAAAAAAACTAACATAAACTTCATCTCCTGAATTTTATATTAGTTTTTCCAAATTTTTACTTTTTATACAAATTATTTTTTCTTCTTTTTACTTACTACTATATCTGAAAAATTTTCTTCTTGTTCTGCTATTACTTTATTTCTTCTTTCCATTTCTAATAATCCTAAAAATGCTGTAACTACATCTATAGGTCTGCTTTTATCTGTTTCAAATAATTTATTAAATACAAATTTAGGTCTTTTTAATAATTCTTTAAAAATTATTTTTACTTTACTACCTATAGTTACACTTTCGCTTATAGCTATTCTTTCCATATTTTCTTTGCTATTTAAATTTATTTTTGATTCGTTGCGAAGTCTTAACTCTTTATATGCATTAATTATTTTTTCTTTATCGTATACTTTTTCTAAAGCTTGTTTTGGTAATTTTATATTATCTGGCAATTTGTAAAATCTTTTAGAATACATATTATATTGTTCTTTTAATGTTTTTGATATTTCTTTGTAGCTTTTGTATTCTACTAGTTTTCTTAGTAATTCTTCTTCTGTTAATTCATTTTCGTTATCATCTTCTGTTTTAGGGAGTAAACCTTTTGATTTTATATACAACAACGTAGACGCCATTATTAAAAATTCACTTGTTACTTCTAAATTTTGTTCTTCCATATTTTTTATATAATCTATATATTGATCTGTTATATCATTTAAACTTATTTTATAAATATCTAATTTGTTTTTATCTATTAAATGACATAATAAATCTAATGGGCCTTCAAAATTCTCTAGTTTTATTTCATATTTTTTTGTTTCTAATGTTAACACATTTGGCATCTTTTTATTTACTCCTCACTCTAAAGTTCTTGTAATTTCATCATTATAAACTATCTACAATATCCTCATTATATCCTTTTCTTAATAAATATCGTTTTACTTCTTCATCTGATTTTTCTGCTATTTTCTTTTCATACAATTTTTTAGCAGCTTTAACTTCGTGTTCATAAAGTTGTCCTCTATTTTGCTCTATATATTCATCTATCAAATCTTTTGAAACACCTTTTTGCAACATTTTATTTGTTATTTCTTTAACAGATAATAAGTTATTAAAACTAACGTAAGCTTTAAATTTCTTTTTTACAAAATCTTTATCATCTATATGGCCTTTTTCTTTAAGTTCTTCAACTAAATCTTCTAAAATTTCTTCTGGTATATTATATTTTTTAAAAGCTGGTAAAAAAGTACGTTTTACTTCTGATGCTGTTCTTCTTTGATACGTTACATAAAAAAATACTTTTTCACGCAATTTTTCATATATCGGATTTCCATCAAAACTATTCATATCTATCATACCACCCTTAATTAATATTATTTTGTTTCTTCTGTTTCTTCTAAATTTTCTGTATTTTCTACTTCTTCGCCTAAACTTTGTTCAAATGCTTCGTTTGTTTTAGCTCTTACTTTTTGCTCTATTTCTTCCATTACATCTGGATTTTCTTTTAAATATAGTTTTACATTTTCTCTACCTTGTCCTATTTTTTCGCCTTTATAACTAAACCAAGCTCCGCTTTTATTTATTATATCTAAGTTTACTGCTAAATCTAATACGCTTCCCTCTTTAGAAATACCTTTACCGTAGACTGTATCGAATTCTGCTTCTCTAAATGGAGGCGCTACTTTATTTTTTACTACTTTTACTTTTACTCTATTTCCTATTACTACACCATCTTGCTTTATATTTTCCACTTTTCTAATATCTAATCTTACTGACGAATAGAATTTTAATGCACGTCCACCTGGTGTTGTTTCTGGATTTCCAAACATTACTCCTACTTTTTCTCTTAATTGATTTATAAATACTACTGTTGTATTTGTTTTGTTCATTATTCCTGCTAATTTTCTTAATGCTTGTGACATTAATCTTGCTTGTAAACCTACATGAGAGTCTCCCATGTCTCCATCTATTTCTGCTTTTGGAACTAATGCTG
The DNA here is from genome assembly GCA_944391575.1 of uncultured Clostridia bacterium. GTDB lineage: Bacteria > Bacillota > Clostridia > TANB77 > CAG-508 > CALXUC01. The sequence goes on from CALXUC010000058.1 coordinate 2,801, forward strand.
CAACTGAGTCTACTACTATTAAACCTATTGCACCACTTCTTACTAAAGCTTCTACTATTTCTAATGCTTGTTCTCCTGTATCTGGTTGTGCTACTAATAAATTATCTATATCTACTCCTAAATTTTTAGCATACACAGGGTCTAATGCATGTTCTGCATCTATAAAAGCTGTTTCTTCACCCATTTTTTGTGCTTCTGCTATCATATGAAGTGTTAAAGTTGTTTTTCCAGAAGATTCTGGTCCAAATATTTCTATAATTCTTCCTTTAGGAATACCTCCTATTCCTAAAGCCATATCTAAACTTAATGCTCCTGTTGGTATTGCATCTACACTTACGACTTTATATTCTCCTAACTTCATTATTGCACCTTTACCAAATTGTTTTTCAATTTGGCTCATTGCCATGTCTAATGCTTTCTTTTTTTCATCATTATTACTCATATTTAAATTCTCCCTTTCAAAACATCTGTTTGTTATATTATATATTATTTTTGAAATTTGTCAAGTACTTTTTTTAAATTTTTTTAGAAATTAATCAACTATAACTTTCCAAGTTCTTATATTATAAAAAATATCTAATTTATTAGGTCTTATTTCTCCTGATAATTTTGAAGAATATAAAATATTTAATTTATTACATATTATTGCATTTTCAATTTCTTCATTTGTATAATGATTTATATCTAAATTGGAAATTAAAATATCATATTCTTTATTTTCAATTTTTTTATAATATTCCTCTTCTTCTACAATTACTAGTTCAATTTTTATTCCTATTTTTTCTAACTGCTCCTTTATTATATACGCAATTTCTAAATTGGTCAATAGATTTTTATTTAATAATATTCTTAAATTTAAAATTTTTTCTTTATTGTACCACCCCTCTGTTTTATAAGTATAACGTTCTTCTTCTAATATTTCCACAGTATTATCTAAATTATATTGAATATCTTTCACATCATAAGCATTTTTGTTATATATTTTATTTATAATCTCCTCAGAATTTATTGCTGATAAAACAGCTTCTTTTAATCTACTATTTCTAAAATAACTTTCGCTATTAAATTCTAAGAATATATATTTATTACCTTCATAACTTTTCTCATTATATCCGAATTCTCCAATATTCTTTTTATAATCAACATTTTCAACTGATTTTATATAATCTAGTTTTTTATTTTTGAAATCACCATATAAATTATCTAAATTATTATAAATATAAATATTTAAAACTTGTCCTATTTCTTCATTTTCCAAAATTATCCTCTCGTTATTAATTTCTTTTACTTTATAATCATTTGAACCTATATTGCTTTCATCTGATAGTATTGGAAATATTAATTTATTAGGAAATTCATCATCTTCTCTTATTAAATTTATTCTAAATGTAGTATTGTCAATAATTTTTATGTTCTGTATATTATCCACACATAATGAATAATAAGAATCTACATTATCATAAATTTTTTCTATAGTATTTTTTACATCTTTACTCATTAACTTTTTACCATTATGAAAATATATATTATCTTTTAATTTAAAAACATAATTTTTTTCATCTATTTTAGCATAGGTTTCAATTATTTTTGATTCTGGAGTATTATTATTACTATATTCAAAAAATCCGTTATAAATCAAATTAGAAAGAAATCTTATATTTTCATCATTTATACTTATAGGGTCTATATTTTCTATTGCAATTTCACTATATAAACCTATATTTACTTCAGTTGTGGTTACAACTTCTCTTATATTTTCAGATATTACTAATTTATCGTCATTTTGAGGTTTATTAAAATACCATATGCTCAAAATGATAAAAAATATTGTTAATGCTGTTAAGAAAATTATTAATTTATTTCTATCACTTAATTTTTTTATATATATCACCTTCTTTAAAATAGCTTACTAAAAATTACTGTTCGTATAAGATATAAATTTAGTAATATTTTAAAAGAGCAGGATTTTTATTATCCTGCCCCATTTATATTATTTTCTTGATTCCACAATAAGCTTAATGCCCGTTCTATCCTCTCCTTCTACTTGAACTTCTGCAAAGGCTGGTATACATACTAAATCTACTCCAGCTGGTGCTACAAATCCTCTTGCAATAGCTACTGCCTTTATAGCTTGATTTAACGCTCCTGCTCCAATTGCTTGCATTTCTGCTTTGTTACTTTCTTTTACTAATCCTGCTATAGCACCTGCTACTGAATTTGGATTAGATTTTGATGAGATTTTTAAAATTTCCATTACTTTTCCTCCTAAAATTTATTTTGTTTCAAAATTTACATTACTATTTATATTATACTATTTAAAAAAAGTCTAGTGTTTTTATAAAAAAAATAATAAAATCGGTCGCGCGTTTTTACAGTATTTCAACGGCAACCGATACTTCTTAACAATTTATTCTATTTATACTTTCTACTCGACAAGTTTCGTCATTTATTTTAAACATTACAGAATTCAAAATTGCTTCTCCAGATGCTACTTTATATTTTTCTGGAAGCGCTGTTAGGAATCTTCTTATTGCTACATCTATTTCCATACCAAGAACTGAATATTTAGGTCCTGTCATACCTATATCTGTTATGTATGCAGTTCCTTTTGGTAAAATTTGTTCATCTGCTGTTTGAATATGTGTATGTGTTCCAAATACAATATTAACTTTTCCGTCTAAATAAAATCCCATCGCTCTTTTTTCTGCTGTAGCTTCTGCATGAAAATCTAGTATTATAATATCTACTTCATTTTTTATTTTATTTATTATGTGAGTAGCATATTGAAAAGGATTTTCTGTTAAAATATTTATCTCTGCTCTACCTAATAAGTTCATCACTGCTATTTTTTTACCTTTACAATTAAAAATTCTATATCCGCATCCTGGAACTCCTTTAGGATAATTCGCAGGTCTTATTATATGAGGTTCATCTATAATTTTAAAAATTTCTTTTTTAGCCCAAGTATGATTTCCCATAGTAATTGCATCTACATTTAACATTAATAACTCTTTATAATTTTTTTCTGTAATTCCCATTCCTTCTGCTGCATTTTCTGCATTTGCAATAATAAAATCTATTTCGTTCTCTTTTACCAAATCTGGTAATTTTTCCTTTAGTTTATTTAATCCTGCTTTTCCTACAATATCGCCTATTACTAAAATATTCACTTGTTTTTACTCCTTCTTAATATAATTTCATTTATATTTTACTATAAACATAAAAAAAATGCAATAGTTTTAATAACTACTGCATTTTTAATTATTTAGCATATTCTATAGCTCTAGTTTCTCTAATTACATTTACTTTTATTTGGCCTGGGTAATCCATTTCGTTTTCAACTCGTTTTGCGACTTCTTTTGCCATAACTACCATTTCTGCATCACTTACAGTTTCCGGTTTTACAATTAAACGAACTTCACGTCCTGCTTGTATAGCAAATGATTTTTCTACTCCTTCAAACGAATCTGCAATTTCTTCTAGTTTTTCTAATCTCTTAATGTACGCTTCTAAAGTTTCTCTTCTTGCACCTGGTCTTGAAGCTGAAATTGCGTCTGCTGCTTGCACTAATACATCATTTATAGTTTTAGCTTCTATATCACCATGGTGTGCCCAAACAGCATTTATAACTTCTGGATTTTCTTTATATTTCTTTAATACTTCAACACCAATTTCTACGTGTGTTCCTTCCATGTCATGGTCTAGAGCTTTTCCTATGTCATGTAATAGTCCAGCTCTTCTAGCGACTTTAGAATCTATACCTAATTCATCAGCCATTATTCTTGCTAAATTTGCAACTTCTATAGAATGGTTTAATACATTTTGGCCATAACTTGTCCTATATTTTAATTTTCCGATTAATCTTACTAAATCTGGATGTAATGCATTAACTCCTGTTTCTAACATTGCTCTTTCACCTTCGGCTTTTATTGAGGCTTCTACTTCTTGCTTAGCCTTTTCCACCATTTCTTCTATTTTAGCTGGATGAATTCTTCCATCATTTATTAATTTTTCTAATGCTATTTTTGCTACTTCTCTTCTTAATGGGTCAAATCCTGAAATAATAACTGCTTCTGGTGTGTCGTCAATTATTAAGTCTATACCTGTTAATGTTTCTAAAGCTTTTATGTTTCTGCCTTCTCGACCAATAATTCTACCTTTCATATCATCATTTGGTAATTCCACTACAGATACTGTTGTTTCAGAAGTATGGTCTGCCGCACATTTTTGTATAGCAAATCCCACTATTTCTCTTGCTAATTTTTCTGAATTTTCTTTAGTATCTTGCTCAACTTTTTTAATTATTTCAGCTTTTTCTTCATTTAAATTTTTATCTAATTCAGATAAAATAATGTTTTTAGCTTCTAATTGTGTTAAGCCTGATATTCTTTGAAGTTCTTGTGTTTGTTTATTCATAACTTCTTCAATATCATTTTTTCTTCTTTCAATCTCTTGATGTTCTCTTTCTAATTCTCTCTCTCTTTTTTCTAAAGATTCTGTCTTTCTTTCTAAAGACTCTTCTTTTTGAAAAATTCTTTTTTCTTGATGTTGAATTTCGCCCCTTCTTTCTTTAATCTCTTGTTCTAAATCATTTTTTAAGCGTAATGCTTCTTCTTTTACTACTAGCATTTCTTCTTTTTTCATATTTGCAATTTCTTTTTGAGCATTTTCTATAAGCCTTTTTGCCTCATATTCAGCTCCTTGAATTTTAGACTCAGCAATTTTTTTTCTTACAAGATACCCTATAGGTGCTGCAATTGCTACTGAGATAAGAAAGGTGACGATAATTAAAGGAATTTGTTCCATCATAATTTCTACCTCTTTCTTTATTTAATTTTCAATGTACAGTAATATATA
>CALXUC010000059.1 GCA_944391575.1 uncultured Clostridia bacterium
TAATTCTTTTAATTTTAAATAATTTGTACCATTCGTATCTAATTTTACTTTTAAATTTAAATTCTTAATTTTTTTTATAAATTCTTTAATATCTGGCTGTAATAAAGGCTCACCTCCAGTTATGCAAACACCATCAAGAATATTTTTTCTTTTTTCTAAATAATCAAAAATTTCTTTTTCACTAAATTTAGAATCTTCATTTTCAAACTCTAAAAGTGAACTATTATGACAAAATGGACATCTTAGATTACATCCTCTAGTAAATATTATACAAGCAATATTTTCAGGGTAATCCAATAAAGTTAACTTTTCAAAACCATCAATAATCATTACTTGCCTCCATTTTGCAAAATATAATATTTGATTTTTCTGGGTACAGTATATCACTTTTTATAAAAATGTCAATATGTTTCTTTTAATATTTTAGTCAAAAAAAGCTCCACCTAATAGGTGAAGCCTTAAAGAGGTTAGTTTAAAACTAAAACGTTTTGAATCTTTTTTCCCTCTTCAGAAACGATTCTGAAGAGTTCGCTCATTACAAACAACTCATCCTTTACGTTAGTAATAATATTTCCATTATTCATGTTATAGGCTGCAAAGCCTACAATATGAAAATCGTCCAACGAATCATAGACATTAAAAAATATTTGTCCACGATGAATTGAGGCGATAGCCAAACGAAAACGCTTGTGTTCATTCATATTTCTTAACCTCCTATAAGGTGTGAACATAATATTATATTAACATAATTTCGAAATTTTGTCAAATTTGAAGAATGTTAATAAATAAATTTTACTTCATTTTTTCTTTTATTTTTACTAATATATTTAATGCATTAATTGGTGTTAATTCATTTAAATCAACTTTATCTAATTCGTGAGCGATTTCGGCTAATTTATAATTATAAAAATCAAATTGTCCTTCTACTTGTTTTTTAGATGTACTTTCTTTCTCTATGTCTTTAGTATTTATACTTCCTTTTCTTTCTATTGTTCGTAATATTTGGTTTGCTCTTTTTATTACAGTATTATTAACTCCTGCAAGTTTTGCTACGTGTATACCGTAACTTTCGTCTGTTCCACCTTCTACTATTTTTCTTAAAAAGATTATGTCTTCTCCATTTTCTTTTACAGCTATTGAATAATTTTTTATTCCTTCTTGTTTTTCTTCTAATGCTGTTAATTCGTGATAATGTGTTGCAAATAACGTTTTAGCACCACATTTTTCTTTATCTGCCATATATTCTGATACTGCCCAAGCAATAGAAAGTCCATCGTAAGTAGAAGTTCCTCTACCTATTTCATCTAATATTACTAAACTATTAGAAGTACAATTTTTCATTATATTTGCAACTTCCATCATTTCTACCATAAAAGTACTTTGTCCCATACTTAAGTCGTCTGCTGCACCTATACGAGTAAATATTTTATCTACTACACCTATTTTAGCTTTAGTTGCAGGAACGAAAGACCCTATTTGTGCCATAAGTGTAATTAAAGCTACTTGTCTCATATATGTAGATTTACCAGCCATATTAGGTCCAGTTATAATTGCAAATCTATTAGCGTCTTTATCTAATATAGTATCATTAGTTATAAATTCGCCATAATTCATTGTCTTTTCTATAACAGGATGACGTCCTTCTTTTATAATTATCTCACCTTCATTATCCACTGTAGGTTTTACGTAATTATTATCTCCTGCAATTTTAGCAAAAGAACATAATACATCTAATGTTGAAATTATATTAGCTGCTTTTTGAATTCTTGTTATATTTTCAGAAATTTCCTTTCTTACTTGTAAAAATAATTCATATTCAAGTTTAAACATCTTTTCTTGAGCACCAATTATTTTTTCTTCTATTTCTTTTAATTCTGTTGTTACAAATCTTTCACAATTAGCTAATGTTTGTCTTCTTATATATGTATCTGGGACTAAATTCAAATAAGATTTAGTAACTTCTAAATAATATCCGAAAATTTTATTATAACATATTTTTAAATTCTTAATTCCTGTTTTTTCTTTCTCTTGTGCTTCTATGTTTACTAGCCATTTTTTACCTTCTGTTGAAGCTAATTTGTACCCATCTAATTCTTCGTTGAAACCTACTTTTATTAAATCTCCTTCTGTAATAGATATAGGCGGTTCATCTACTATTGCCTTATCTATTAAATCATAAACATCTTTTAATTCATCTAATTTATCGTGTAATTCTTTTAAATAAGGATTTTCACTTCTGTTTAATATTTCTTTTAAAAGCGGAATTTGTGATATAGAATTTTTTAATGAAATCATATCTTTTCCATTTGCATTCCCATAAGAAATTTTACCTACTAATCTTTCTATATCGTAAATCTTCTTTAACAATTCAACAACTTCATCTTTTAAAATAACATTATTCTTTAATTCTTCAACTGCTTCTAATCTTTTATTTATTTCCTTAACATCAACTAAAGGCTCGGCAATCCATTTTCTTAAAAGTCTTCCACCCATAGAAGTAGAAGTTTTATCTAATACCCATAGTAGAGTTCCTTTTTTAGAAGTATCTCTCATTCTTTCAGTAAGTTCTAAATTTCTTCTAGCAGTTACATCTAAAGTCATATATTGAGTAGTATTATATATAATAATTTTATTAATATGTTCTAATTTAACTTTTTGAGTTTCAATTAAATAAGTAGTTAATGCGTTTATAGAAGAAATACATAATAAGTACTCATCTAAATTTTCAATACTTTCACCATTAGGTTTGCAAAAAGTATAATTTAAATTACTGTAATTACTATTAAAAGATTTTTCATCTTCTTTAGATATAAAAACATTAAATCTATCTTTAATCTTTTTACATTCTTCTTCTGTTTGAAATAATAAATCATTTACGATAATTTCTGCAGGAGAATATTTTGCAATTTCGTCTAATAATTTTTCAAAATTATTATTTTCTTTAATTTGAGTAGAATAGAAATCTCCTGTAGTCATATCACAAACAGACATTCCAAAATATACTCCATGTTTATATATAGACATAATATAATTATTCTTTTTCTCTTCTAACATATTACTTTCTATAACAGTACCTGGAGTTACTATTCTTATAACATCTCTTTTAACAAGGCCCTTGCATAATTTTGGATCTTCTAACTGTTCACATATTGCTACTTTATATCCCTTTTCAATAAGTTTGGCGATATAACCTTCAGCAGAGTGAAAAGGTACTCCTGCCATAGGAGCTCTTTCTTCTAATCCACAATCTTTACCTGTTAAAGTTATTTCTAATTCTCTTGCAGCTATTAGAGCATCTTCAAAAAACATCTCATAAAAATCGCCAAGTCTATAAAATAATATACAGTCTTTATAATCCAATTTTGTATTTATATATTGTTGCATCATAGGGGTTACTTTTGTCATATCTACTTCATCTAATGTCATATTAAACTATTACTCCTTTCAAATACCATTTATGTTCTGAAATTATTTTTACATCTACTACTTTACCTATCATACTATTATCTGCTTCTATAATAATAACTTTGTTAGAATCTGTTCTTGCAGTTAATGCTTTATCATTATTTTTACTATAACCTTCAATTAAAACTTTTTCGATCTTGCCTATATATTTCTTATTATTTTCTTCGAATTGACTTTCTACTAAATTTTTTAATCTATTAAATCTCTCATGTTTTATTTCATCAGGCACTTGATCTTCAATAAGAGCAGCTTTAGTACCTTCTCTTATTGAATAAATAAACATAAATACTTGTTCATAATTAACTTTTCTTACTACATCTAATGTATCTTGAAAATCTTGCTCACTTTCGCCAGGGAAACCTACTATAATATCTGTTGAAAATAATACATCTGGGATTTCTGCTTTTATTTTATCTACAAGCTCCAAATACTGTTCCTTTGTATATCTTCTATTCATCTCTCTTAAAATTTCGGTGCTTCCAGATTGTAGAGGCAAATGTAAGATTCTATTTACTTTTTTAGAGTCTCTTATAGCCTCTATAACATCATCTGTAAAATCTTTTGGATGTGGAGAAACGAAACGTATAATTTCAATACCATCTATCATTTCTACAGCTCTTAAAAGTTTTGCAAATGTCTTTACCTCTTCATCTATTTTATCTTTTTCATTATCTATATTCATAACATCTTCTTTAGTAATATTCATTTCTGTATTTTTATAATCGTATCCTTCTCTCTCATTTTCGCTTCTCATATATGAATTTACATTTTGACCTAACAATGTAACTTCTTTATAGCCATTTTTAGCAAGTTCAATTATTTCTAATAAAATATCACTAGCTTTTCTACTTCTCTCTCTTCCTCTTACATAAGGAACTATACAATATGTACAAAAATTATTGCAACCATACATTATTGTAACAGAAGCTTTTTTATTATTGTTTCTTTTAATAGGCAAACCTTCATGTACTTTACCATCTATATTTAGAATATCTCTAATTTTCTTTTTAGTATTTAAAATATTATATAAATCTTCTGGTAATTTATGAAGTGTATGTGTACCTAAAATTATATCTATAAATGGATAACTTTTTTTAATCTTTTCTACAATATGAGCTTCCTGCATCATACAACCAGTTATAACTAAAATAGTACCTTTTTCTTCTTTTAATCTTTTAACCTCTCCTATTTTGCCGAAAAGCTTTTCCTCTGCATTTTCTCTTACACAACAAGTATTATAAAGAAGTAAATTTGCTTCTTTATAATTATTAGTTGCTGTATAACCCATACGTTCTAGCATACCCGCCATTTTTTCAGAATCATTCTCGTTTAATTGACATCCCATTGTTACTATATGATATTTTAAATTTTTTTCTATATTCAATTTTTTTACTTTTTCTATATATTCTAATTGTTTTACTACTTCTCTATCTTGCATATTACTCCCTCTTTTATATGAATTACTCTAACTATTATGCGAGTTTTATTTTTTCTATATTAGTATATAATATTTTTAGTAAATTGTCTAGTAACTAAAGGTATTTTTTTATT
>CALXUC010000060.1 GCA_944391575.1 uncultured Clostridia bacterium
AAAGGTATTTTTTTATTTGACATTTATATAAATCTATTATATAATATTAATACTTTTTTTATAATTTAATTAAAATTAAGGAGTTTTTTATGGATACTAAAAATTCAGAATACTCAGAAATGGTGAAAAGAGTTATTGATTCTGGGTTTCTGAGTATATTCAGCATTTTCCTATTATTTGGAATATTTATTGCTAATATTATAGCTTTTAGTATGCTAGCAAAAAATCTCTTTAAAAAAGAAAAAAAGTTTTAATTTTAATTAAAATTGAGAAGGTACATTTTGTACCTTCTCTTTTTACCTGAACCTAAATTTCATAATATCTAGGCTCCGGCTGGAACATTACGGTTGAAACGTATTCGTTTAAGTTTGCAGCTCTCAGCTTGTTTAAGGTTATTTCCATTACCTTTTCCTCATCATTATTATATTTCAATAATTCTGTTCGATTGAGAAAGTGAAATAACCTATAATGAGGAACTTCTCTAAAACTTTTATGTACCTGTACACTTCGGCTTATGTCAGCCAAAAGTCCAAATAAATTTCTCGGATACAGTTGCATAACTGTATGAGAAGACTCGCCTAGAGCCTTTATATAATACTTGTTTGCAATATTAGCAAATCTTTGAATATTATACGAAAAGCCATGTTCAAATGCAATCCAAGGAGCTTGCAAAAATCCTAGATCTGTTTGGGTATAAATTATGAACCCATGGATATATGCAATAAGTTCCCGTTGCTTCTGATCAGTCCATGAAGAGAATTCGTTCTCCCACATGATCCGGCCACCAGAAAGGAGGAGCTTTTCTCGAAACTCCGAAAGCGAATTTTCTTTCAACATAATGTACTCCTAAACAAAAGTTAAAAAGTCAATAATATTATACCATAAATTTACATAAAATGCAAGATTGTTCATATTATATTTATGTAAACTTTTCTGTTTTCTATATCATAAGTAACCTTTGCATTAAATATTTCTTCTATATAAGAAATTCTACATACATATGGTATATTATTTTTTTCTAATTGATTATTATCGTAATGTAATTTATACTCCTCTCCGTTATACTTAAGTTTAATTACATTTCCCCTATCATATAGAAGTTTTTCAATACTTTCAACATTATCAATTACTCTAGCAAAATACCTAATTTCATATTCTCCTATTTCATAATTATAATTTACCTCATTATATTCTTCTAATTCTTCTCCATTTAACACTATTGTTAATTCTGGTTTATAATACTTTTCTATATCTTGTTCAGGGATTTCATTTACTTTAATATTATTTTCCATAGCAAATTTGATATAATTATTTTTCTCTCTATTTAATAACTCTTCATAATTTTTACCTTCGTCATCTTGTCCAAATCCGCCCCAGTAATCACCATATATATAGAAAATTACATATCCATAAATTTCTTTTTCTTTACAATACTGTAACATTTGATAGCAATTTAAAACAGCTTCATCAATTTCCTCATAACTTGAAATATAAGTTTTTAAATCATATTTTAAAAACTCTTGAGAATCGTTTTCGTTTACTTTATAATAACTTTCATTTCCAATAAAATTTTTCTTTAATTCTTCATTATCTAAATTTTCAAAATAATATTTTAATTTATGAGCTTGAGAATCTTCTATGTTAGTATTGTTTCCCTCATGGTAACCGTTAAAAACGATTTCTTCATTATCCTTTATAGCAATTTTATAATATCCTTCCCCCTCTTCATTAACATCTTTTGATATTACTGTATATTTATCTGGATATATTTCTTCTAAATGACCTATTATAGATTCTTTATCTACATGCCAATATGCATATATTATTAAAAAGGCTATTACAACAATTAATGCTAATATTAGAATCAGAGGAACTATTGCACCTACTATTATGACTTTTAATGCTTTAACAACTCTTTCAACACTTTTAAAGTTAACATCTGCTGTTTTTCTTTTATATTTTTCTTCAAATTCTTTTAATTCTTTTAAATCTTTTTCATCCATGAATTTTCCTCCATAAAATAAGAAAATTACAAAATTAAATTACTATTGAAAATTTAATTGAAAAAATCTTATAAAAAAAATCCCCACCTTAGCCGATGACCTTTAAGAAAATTTTACGGACCTGTACTCAAACAGGTGGGTACTTACCTCAGTACTTATGGGTTTCTTATTATACTATAAGCTTACACGCCATACCGAGAGATCGGTTCCCTTTTTTATAACTTGTAGGTTCTAAAATTTCCTTATGCACGTACTACGTAGGGATTGCTTTTTGATTTTTATTTGGTTCTGCTGCTATTATAATAACATATTTTTATATGGTTTGCAATCTATTTATTTCTTAAAATAGATTAATATAGATTAAATTTGTTTAATTTTCTCTATTTTATTTTGAATTTCTAACTTATTTATCTATTTTTTATTTTGACAATTAATCTTTTTTAATTACTAATAAAACTTAAGTTTACAAAATGCTTTATCAACATCACGGTGGATAATGTGGATAACTCTGTGGATAACTGATAATAGTGGACTTAAAAAGCCAAGTTATTCAGGTTTTATTTTTGACAATTATTTTATGGTAACAATATTATTTATCATTTTTTGACAAATACTTACAAAAATTTTTTTAAGATATATATTTTATTTCATTATTAGGAAAATATTTGTTACAGTTCAGTAAAAATTTTATAAAGACTTGATATATAGCTATTTTTAGTCAAAACATAGCTAGGGTATAACAATCCGGGTCTTGACTTGCAAATAGCTATATATCAAGCTTTCTATTTATTAGCACCTGAACTGTAACATATTTTTAAATTAATAACCTTTTACTGCGCATCTGATATATAAATATTTTTTGCATTTAAAAATTTTTTATGCAAAAAAATACTCTGATTATTAATAAATCAAAGTATTTTTATATGATTTTTTATTTAATTTGTTTCATAACTTCTTCTGCGAAGTTTTCTTCTCTTTTTTCTAATCCTTCGCCTTTTTCAAGTCTTGCAAAATTATTTATTGTAGCATTATTTTCTTTTAATAATTGAGATATTTTAATATCTGGATTTTTAACAAAAGCTTGGTCTACTAAGCATATTTCAGAATAGAATTTTTCTATTCTACCATTTACTACTTTTTCAGCTATAGCTGCTGGTTTTCCTTCATTTATAGCTTGAGCTTTTAATATTTCCATTTCTTTATTTAAAACATCTGCAGGAACTTTTGTTCTATCTAAATATTCAGGTTTTGCAGCTGCTATTTGCATACAAATATCTTTTGCTAATTCTGGATTTTCTACATTTATGTCTACTAAAACTCCTATTTTTCCATTACCATGAATATAGCTCTCTACTAATCCTTCAGATTCAAATCTTGTAAATCTTCTTATAGTCATGTTTTCACCTATAGTAGCAATTTTATCTGTTAATGTAGCTTCTACAGTTTTATCTGAATTAACTATAGTTTTTGTTAATAAATCTGCTACATCTTTTGGATTTTCTTTTACTACTGTCATAGTTACATCTTCAACAAATTTTTGGAAATCAGCATTTTTGGCAACAAAGTCTGTTTCAGCATTAACTTCTACTACAGCTCCAACTTTTTTATCATCTGATACATAAGCACAAACTAAACCTTCTGCTGCTATTCTTTCAGACTTTTTAGCTGCTTTTGCAATTCCTCTTTCTCTTAATAATTCAGATGCTTTTTCCATATCTCCATTAGTTTCTGTTAAAACTTTTTTACAGTCCATCATTCCAGCACCTGTTTTTTCTCTTAATTCTTTTACTAAATTAGCACTTATCATTATTAAATCCTCCTTATTTTTTTAAAAAAGCGAAAAATATATTTTAAATATTATTCGCTTTATTTTATTATTATATTTTAAAATAATAATTATTTAGCTGTTTCTTCAGCTGCTTTTTCTTCTAATTCTTCTATATCTTTCATTTCTACTTCTTCAGATTCATCACCATCTGAATATTCAGAAGCCATTGAAACTCCTTCTCTACCTTCAATTACAGCATTTGCCATAACATCTGTAATTAATTTTACAGCTCTTATAGCATCATCATTACCTGGAATTGGATAATCTACTTCATTAGGATCACAATTTGTATCTATTAAACCTATAACTGGTATATTCAATTTTTTAGCTTCTAAAACTGCAATTCTTTCTTTTTTAGGATCTACTACAAACATCAAATCTGGTAAAACTTCCATATCTTTAATTCCACCAAGATTTTTTTCTAGTTTTTCCATTTCATTTTTTAAGTTAGCTACTTCTTTTTTTGGTAATACATCAAAAGTTCCATCCTCTTGCATTGTTTCTAATTTTTTTAATCTCTCTACTCTTGATCTAATTGTATCAAAGTTTGTAAGCATTCCGCCTAACCATCTTTGATCTACGTAGTACATATTACATTTTAAAGCTGCTTCTTTTACACATTCGCTAGCTTGTTTTTTTGTACCAACAAATAAGATTTTTTTCCCTTCTTTAGCTTGTTCTCTTAAATAATCATAAGCCTCATCAATTTTCTTTGATGTTTTTTGTAAGTCAATAATATGGATACCATTTCTAGCTTGAAAAATATATTCAGCCATTTTAGGATCCCATCTTCTTGTTTGATGTCCGAAATGAACACCTGCTTCTAGTAATTGTTTCATTGC
>CALXUC010000061.1 GCA_944391575.1 uncultured Clostridia bacterium
AGATCCATCAAAAGTTATTGATAAAAATGTTCAATCTTCTTTTAATGTTGGTTACCTTTTTTTACAGGATATATATTCCAAACTATGTTAGAACTGATTTAACTGACGCTTTGCATGACAAATTTGGCTTTAGAACTGACTTTGAAGTTATTAGTGAAAAAAATATTAAAAAAATTTTAAAACAAACAAAAAAATAAATAATGTACGCGTTTTTTAATTAATCTATTAACTCTCCAATATGTTGCTATTCAACGTATTAGAGAGTTTTACTCTTTTAAAAGTGTTTAAGTTGAGATATTATAACATTTATTTGTTAATACGTCAATAACATTTAATAAATTAATATTAATTTTACTTATATTTAGCGTTGTATTATAAGTTGCTTTTTATCTAGTAAATACCAATAAACACCAGCAAAAGCTTTTCTTCTATTTCTCTTTTTCCTCTTCTTCTGCTCTTCCTTCTTCTCTTCTCTTCTGCTTTTTTCTTTTTATATTTTCTTTTTTCTTCTTCTCTACTCTTCTTCCTTCTCTTCTTCTTCTAGTTTTTCTCTTTTTCTTCTTTTTCTTTTATTTATTTTCTTTTTATTCTTATTCTCTTAATACTCTACTATAATAAATATCTACCCTTAAAATTAATTATTATTAATTATTAGTATATATATATATAATGCGACTTATGTTAACTTAGTGTATAAGCTTTTTGCGTGCAAACAAGCATGGCTCTAACGATTTGAGGCAACTTGCTTGAATTTATGTTTGCTTTTTAATTTTTTAGTTTTTTTGTGTGTTTTTCAATTTCTTATAATATCCATTTATGGAACTTGAATATTCGCACATATTACATTAATGATCTAGATCAACAAGGCACACCCACCCCACTAGGGCAAACGCTCCAAAACGGGCTAGTTACCCCAAAAAACAACTGCAGAAAAAAATTCAGTCCAAACGTCAATCACATTTAAGACAATACCCTAAAAAACAATTTCAACAAAAATTTTAAGTCCCACATCAATAACATTTAAAAGCAAAAAAAAATAATCGCAGCCAAATTTTTATCGACTATATCAATAACAATTTAAAGCAAAAGCTTGACAAAAAGAAGAATGAGTATTATACTAGGAGCATAGAATAATTCTTTTTCCAAAAGTTAAATGTAAATTAACAAAGAAGTGTAGTAATTAAGAAATTGCTACACTTCTTTAAAAGAAAAAGCAAATAATTGACAAAAGTAAGAAAAGATGATAATATAGAAGCAGATACACAAATATCATACCAAAAAATCAAGTTCCATAATTGGAGGAGTAGTTGTTTTGACTACTCCTTTTAAAAATATATTGACAAATTAAAAAGAATAGAGTATAATAAAAGCATTCCATTTTATTTCAATTTTTTTGTTACAAGGAAAAAGAAACGAAAGTTCTTTTAAGCGACTGAGAGTAAGATTTCGGTCGTGATTTTCTTTATCTTATTGACAAATTGAAATAAAAATGTTAATATAAAGATAACTTCTTTTAAACTTTTTTAAGAGTTTTCACTATTATTAAAAATTTTCGGCAGTAGAGTCTTATTCGGACTCTACTTTTTTTATATTTATTTTAAAAATTATTGACATTTTAAAATAATAATGATATAATATAGAAAAATGAGGTATTAAGGAGGAATAATTATGGAATTATGTAAAGATGATGTAGTTCAATTTAATGAGAAACATAAATGGTGTGGTTGTTTAGGAATAATACACGAAGTAAAAGACTGTGGAAAAGAGGGAATTAGATACATGGTTGGAGTTCCAGTTCCAGCTCAAGGTACAGCTTATATATTTGTAATGGACAAAGAGGAAGCAATAGAACGAATAGGAAAGGCAATTTTTGTGGTAGCGGGTGATGAATAGTATGGAAAAATTGGAAATATTAGAATTGAAGTTAGATATTTTATCTAAAGATATTGCAGATATAAAACAAATACTAATAGAACAAGAAAAACGAGACTTATCAAAGCAAAAGCCATCATGTTATATTTATTATAATTTTGAATAAGGGAGGGAAGAATAATGCTAATATTATGTCAAGATAAAACAAGAATAGTAAATTTTAAGAACAAAGAAGATATTTTTTTGAAAGAAGATTATTATGAAGGAAAATTTATAGGAACTAAAATTATAGCGATAGGTAAAATTGACTCTTTATTAGGCAAATATAATACAGAAATAAGAGCAAAAGAAGTATTACAAGAAATACTAGTGTGCTATTTGAATAGTAATAGTAATGCGGTAGGATTTGTAAAAAATAGTGTGTATATAATGCCAGAAGAATAATAAAGGAGGTACTAACATGGCTTTTGATTTAGATGATGAGGAGTTTGAAGCTACAAGAAAATTGTATGGCTTAGATAAAAAAAGAAATTATATAATAACAAAACAACAATTTGTTGAAATTATAGAAGATTTGAGAGAAGCAAATGATTTTGTGGAAGAAACAAATGATAGGGCTAGGAAATTAAAGGACGCAATTATATCAGATTTTTATAATACAATGAGTTTAAGTATATCACATGAACATTTAGTTGTTCTTTTACTAGAAAAGATGTTTAACGATAAAGATATATTAAGTTGGTGGCTATATGAACTTGATTATGGCAGAAACTTTAAGATGGGTAATTTACAAGAAACAAAAAATGGTATAATAATTGATATAGATTTATCTAGTCCAGAAAAATTATATGATTATTTGGTTAGTGAGCGTGATAGAAATGAGTGAAAATGCAGAATTATGGGCAAGACTTGACAAAAATTCTATTAGAAGGGCATTAAAAGACTATTTAAACAGACACTCTATAGTTTACGACGATAGCTTTACAACCGAGGAACTACGTCAGCTATATATTGACTTTGAGTGTGGTAATTTTACAGAAATATAACGATTTTGGAGGCTATATGAAGGCTAAATATATAAAGACAATGGATTTTACTTTTACAAATGTGGTTATATTAAATGCAGAAAATGAAATAGAACTTGCAAATAGAATAAAATATAACGAAGTGTTGAAAATTGACAATGATGGCGTAATAGAATTTATAAATTCTAGTTATATTATGTTCTATGAGCTTGATTAGGAGGGTTAATAATGGATAAATTGGATAAACATGAACAATTATGTGAATATTTGAATGATTTGTATGCTAAAAAGAACCATGATTATGGAGACTCTGTTCATGATACTTATGTTAAATACGGTTTGACATCATTTTTGGTAAGAATGGAAGATAAATTAAATAGAGCTAGGACTTTAAGTCAAAACGAAGCATTGGTTAATGACGAAAAATTAACAGATACTTTACTTGACTTGGCAAATTATGCTATTTTAGCTGTTATTGAACTTGATGACTCTAAAGAGAAGGATAATGAAGGAGGAGTAATCTATGAAAAAAGAAACACCATTGAAAAAAATATTAAAAAGAAGAAAAATGTCTTTAGGAGAATTATATTTTATTATAAATACAGAAATACATTTAACTAGATTGTCTGATATTAGAATTGGAAGAATAACACCTACAGAACAAGAAATACAAATATTAGACAAATACTTAAAATTAACAGAAGAGGAAATTGAAGAACTAGAGGATATGGAAATAGATAAAATACTGATAGAGAATGATAAAAAGATAAACAAATTAATAAGTTTGATTCCTAAAGACTTAAAAGCAGGACAAGAAGTAATAAAAGAATGTCCAAATTGTGGAGCAAAGTTAAGAATATCAAGAGCAAGTATAAATGGACATTTATGGATTATTTGCGAGAAAGAGGGTGTACTTATATGCCAATAAAAAAGCAAGAAAAACTAAAAAATGAACTTTTAAAAATATATGATACAGGAAAATCAAAAATAATTAATATGAAAAATATAGCAAATACAGAGTTATGCAATGAAAAATATTCAAACTGTAAAGAATGTATAAAACAATATTTTGAAAGGAAA
>CALXUC010000062.1 GCA_944391575.1 uncultured Clostridia bacterium
GCACAAACTCCTCTCTATCCCACTAATTTCAAGTATATCAAGTAACAATTACAAAAAAACCGCTTATTACCCGTTTATATGACAATAATTTTATTATTAACTAATCAATGTTCCAACTTTATATACTTCACAAAAAAAGTAATACACTCAACATATATTAAGTATACTACTTTTTTTATTTCTTTTCATTTCTTACACAATTAATTATATAGCCGTAGCTGGTACTGAATAGCCTTTATTTATTTTTTGTAAAGCAATAACTCTATTCTTATTCGTTTGTTTTGCATAAGAATTTATCTTCTCCTGTTTATATTCTGAATAATATTCCTCTGTAACTTTTGTACTACTATGCCCCATTAGTTGGCTCATATATTCTAATGGTACGTCATTTAATATTCCTGCACAACAAAAACTTTTCCTTAAACAATGTGATGATATTTCTTCCCAATTCTTTATTTTTAAATCTTCTACTATTCTCTTTATTCTTTCATTAGTAGTATTCTTTCCTAATTGCTTTCCATACCACCTTCCAGTAAAAACTGGGTCTGTTTCTTTAAACTCTATACCTTTTCTCTCTGCAATTTGTTTTTGTAAGAACTTATGTAATTTTAAAATTTGCATAAATGATATATCCACATTTATTATCCTATAACTATGTGATGATTTTAATGTAGAATAATCACTTTTTGTCCCTTTTTGAACTATATGTCCATTATTGTCTAATTCATATTGTGCTGTTGTGACATAATTATTTTTAAAATGTATCTCACACTTATCTTCATCTATATCTTCCCAACATAATCCTCTTATCTCGGAAATTCTTGCTCCTGTCATTAATTGTGTTAAAACGTCAACATACCAAAATTTTAAACAATGTTCTATTACCTTATCTATGTCAGTTTCTTCTATAATTTTCCTTTTATATTTTGCACTTATTGGAAAATTAATTATTTCATCAGCTAATGGATTTTCTTCTATTACACCATCTTTTTTAGCCCATTTCATCATATTAAATATATGGTTTCTTGTCTGTACTGCTGTGCTTTTACAGGTTTCATTAAATAGTTCTAATAGTTTACTTTCTATAAAATCAAATGTAAGTTCTTTAACTTTTACTTTTTGTATCCTATTATCTTCTAATTCAATTTGTCCTATTTTTCTCTTTATTACATTACCTTTTTCTACATAATTTTCAAATGTACTATCTTTTACTATTTGTCCTTTTTGACCTTTTTTTCTATGATACCATAACCAATAATCCACATAGTCATCTACCAACATATCTTTATTTAATTTTTGAGTTTTATTTATTAGTAAATCTGATTTTCTAATTAACTTTATTTCATCTGTAATCTTATTTATTTCCACTTTTACTATGTCATTATCTATTGGTTCTAATACCTTTAAATGTGCTATTATATCTTTTACTTGCTGCCTGTTATCTCTTGTAAATGATTTTCTTATTTCTGTTTCATCTTTTTTGTGAATATAATAAGTCCCTTCATAAGTTCCAGCTTTTGTTTTTCTTATACAACCATCACCTTTTTCTCCTCTTTCTCCTGCTTTCCTTCTTGACATTATCATCTACCTCTTTCAATACTATATGACCTTAATATTTGATTTTCCTGTGTGTTTTCATATATTCCAAAAGAAATGCTTTATTGATTTTTATCTCTCGTCCTAATCTAGTATATTCAAAACCTACTGAATTCCTAATCTTTTTCATTGTATGTTCGCTAACTCCAAGAATTTGAGCTGCTTGTTTATTATTCACATATTCTTGTTCACACATAAATTATCCCCCAATTCATTAAATAGCCTGTCCATCTTACTTATGCGTGAATATAAAAATATATATCGCGCACTTTATATTTTGTAAAGGCCTTTATAAGATTTTTTTCACAAATTTTAAAATTTGTAAATATTTTTTATTTCATTGGGGAAAAGTGTTTTTGTACTTTTATTTATACTTTTAATATTACAAGTTTTATTTCTAAACTTATTTCCTATATTTTTACAATTACTTTTCCCTTATTTTTTTAACAATTACATTTTAACTAAATCATTAATCTCATCTAAAACTTTTTTCAAGTTTATCAAGTTCTTTATCTGTTAACATTTTTTCATCCTTGTACTTATCTCTAAATCTTTCAGGAAATATAGTGGTATATTTACCATTTAGTGAATACAATAAACAGTCAATTTTTCCTTCTACTCCTTTAATAGTTTTTAAACTATCAATAAAATGACTAAAATCTTTTTCATCTTCAAAAGGTTTTCCTTTATTTGCTCTAAAATCTATAAAATCCTTAATTAGACTAACAAGTTTATCATTATAACTTATATAATTAGTAACAATAGATTTTAAATCTTGTAAAGAGTTTTCTCTCTTTTTGTTTATATTATTATTTTTGTTATTTTCAACTATGTTATTTGTAAAGTTTTTGTTGTTATTATCTATGTTACTTTTATTATTATTATTAGTAGTTACTATTGTTTCGTTATCTGCTAACTCATTGCCTAAATTTTCTGATACTGAATTTTTGGGCATATTTGTATTAATATTTTCTGTATCAGAATTTTTCGTTATCAATATATCAGGGTGCATATGATAATTAAAATGATATTCATTCTTACTAAATTTATTTTTATCTCTTTTTTGAACCTTTGCTATTAAATTTTGAGATACTAATTCATTTATACATTTATTTAGGGTATCCTGTGATATTTTTAAGTCATAGCACATTAATTTTCTTGATGGGTAAGCTTTTCCTTCTCTGCCAGCATAGCTTATTAAATAACTATATACTGCTTTTGATTTTATTGATAAATTCTGACTTTTCATTACAGCTTTTGGTAAATATCCATAACCCATTCCAAATATTTTTGGCATTTTATCTAATTCTTTTTCACTCATTTCTAATCTCTCCTATCATTTATTACTAAAACTATTGATTTTTTATATATTTTTGATACAATAAAATCAATAATAGATATAGCAAATGTAATACAAACCATACTACATTGCTATTATTCTAATTTTGCAAGGGTTATAAAGTTTACAGACATAAACTCTTGCTATTTTTATTTTGAGCATTATTTTCTCGCTCTATCTCTTTTTTTAGAAGTCCCATATGTTCTGCAATAGTCACATTGGAAATTCTTCGACTGGACTATTATTTTTTTACGCTAAATACAATGCTATTTTTCCTGATTTTTAACATATTTTTGTAAAATTGTCTTTTATTCTTCAAGTATATATATCTAGCCTGTTCTCTTGATAGTTTTGCTTTCATCACTTCCTTTCAAATTCAGATTTATAATCAAAGCAAAAAAGAGGAACAACAAACATATAATTCTAAATTTGAATGTTACAAATCTAAAACTATATATTAGTTGCTCCTCTAATAGTTATCTTCGCTGACTTTCACAGTTATTGAGAAATAGGTTGTTCTTAGCGTCTTGACCTCAACTCTTATTCACTTTAATTATATTATCAAGAAGTTTACTATGTATTATTGAATTCGTCAATACCCAATTTTTAGTTTTCTACATTTTACATATCACAAACTAGCTATTCTAAGCTAATTAGACACATTAAAAATTTTTTCACTTTCTCTGCTTTATTTCTTCTTTTAATATCTCCACATAGTCAACTTTTGACATTCCATTTGGTATTTCTTCTAAATGTTTTGCATTTAATCTTGAATATAGAGCACCTTCTCCATATTTTTCTAATATTTTCTTATGTTTTTCTTTATTTGTTTCTGCTAGTAGTTGTCTAGCTTGTTCCCTTGTTAATTTCATTTTTATAATCCATTCCTTTCGCTCCGCTCAAGGCACAACACGGTATGAAACAAACGTGACTTTTGCGGAAA
>CALXUC010000063.1 GCA_944391575.1 uncultured Clostridia bacterium
ACAAATTTTTCCGCAAAAGTCACGTTTGTTTCATACCGTGTTGTGCCTTGAGCGGAGCGAAAGGAATGGATTATAAATATGAAAAGAATCGGAATAATTGCAATATTTTTATTTTTAGTAATTTTTAGTTTTATAATAAATAATCCATTAGGAAATTTAGATGAATTGTGGAATTATAGTTTTTCTAATAACATAGCAGATGGCTTAGTACCATATAAAGATTTTAACTTAGTACAAACACCATTTCTATTTATGGTAACATCAGTATTTTTAAAATTTATTTTTAATGGATTAATAGTAACAAGAATCCTAGGTGCTATATTAGCAACAGCGATTTTAATAATGGTATATATAGTTTTAAATAAATTAATTAATAATAAAGTATTAAATTTGTTTATAACTTTAATATTTTGCATATGTTTTATACCGTTTTTTACTTTAAATTATAATTTCCTAGTACTTTTATTTGCTTTAATTATTTTAAATTATGAGCTAAAAAGTAAAGATGAAAAATTGCTAAATTTAAATATAAAAAAAGATTTTCTAGTTGGAATTTTAGCTGGCCTAGCCATATTAACTAAACAAAGTACAGGACTTTTAATTGCAGTTGCTTATGTAGGATATAAGTGGTTAGCTATAAGAAATAAGGAAGATTTAATAACAGCATTTAAAATAAGCTTATCAAGAGGTTTCGGAGTTTTAACGCCAATAATAATATTTTTTATATACCTACTTGTAACTAATTCATTTAATGACTTTTTAAGTTTTTGTTTATTTGGAGTATCTGAATTTAGTAATTCTATTTCATACATGACATTAATAGAAAATAGTCAGTATGATACTAGTATAAAAATATTAGCTGTAATGGTACCAATAGTCATAATATATGCAATAATTTATTTAATAAAAAGTTATAAATTTGATACTTTGCAAAGTAAAAATATTTTAAAGTTATTTATATTTGGTTTAGCAAGTTTTGTAGTAGTATATCCTATATCTGATCCTATTCATTTTTTAATAGGAAGCGTTATTTTAATTATATTATCAATATACATGGCGAAACTTGATTTTCCAATAAAAAAGAAAGAAAACTCAAAAATTATAACAAAAATAACTAAAGTTTTAGTATATATTAGTGAAATTATTTTGATTATATTTGTTGTTACTTTAATTGTAGTTGCGGGTTATAATTATTATAAATACATAACGAATAATGAAAAAAATCACAACTTAAATCATTACAATGGTATTATTGTAAATACAAATCTAGCAAAATTTATTGAAGATTTAAATGAATACATTGAATCTGAAAAAGCAAATGGAAATACAGTATACATTGTAAATGCAGATGCTTGTGCATATAATATCCCAGGAGATAGATATAATAAATACTTTGATTTATTATTAAAAGGTAATTTAGGGAAAGACGGAGAAGAAAATGTAATTAAAATGATTCAAACCTTGCCACCAACCAGTTCATTTTTAGTATTAAAAGAACAATATGGCTTAAATTGGCAAACGCCTATGGAAGTAATAAATTATATAAAAGAAAATTATAATAAAGTAGACTCGATTTATGTATTTGATATATATAGATAATTATATATTATTATTTAGAATATTTATATAAATTTATATAAAATCTTGATATATAGCTATTGTGAAACTCAAGACCCTGATTGTGTTACCCTAGCTATGTTTTGATTAAAAATAGCTATATATCAAGATTTAAGAGAAAGGGATGATAATATGAAAGTATTAATGCATACTTGTTGTGCACCTTGTAGCGTGTATTGTATAGAAGCATTACAAAAAGAAAATATAGATATAACAACATATTGGTATAATCCTAACATACACCCATATACGGAATATAAAGCTAGAAGAGATTGCTTTAAAGATTATATGGAAAGTATTAATATACCATACATTATAAATGAAAATTATGGCTTAAGAGAATTCACAAAAAATGTTATAGACGATTTAGAAAATCGTTGTGTTAACTATTGTTACAAATCTCGTATAGAAGTAGCAGTAAAATATGCAAAAGAGCAAGGGTATGATGCTTTTACTTCAACACTTTTCGTAAGCCCTTACCAAAAACATGATGAGCTAAAAAGAATATGTGAAGAATTGTCCGAAAAATATAATATAGAGTTTTTATATAGAGATTTTAGAATTGGCTTTAGAGAAGGACAAAATAAAGCTAGAGAACTTGGATTATATATGCAAAAGTATTGTGGATGCATTTTCTCAGAAGAAGATAGGTATTTAAAACAGATTCAAAAAGATAAAGAAAAAAGACATTCTATGTAAAACGAGAATTGTTATATTTAATAAATTAAAAAAGGAGGCAACTTTATTTGAATAATAGTCTAGATTTAAATTTTAATGAGATAGTAAATATGATAGAAACTAGAAGAAATAATGCATATAAAAAAGTAAATGAAGAACTTATTTCTTTATATTGGGATTTTGGAAAGTATATCAGTGAAAAAGTTAATGATAACAATTGGGGAGATAAAATCGTAGACAAATTAGCGGAATTTATGAAAAGAGAATACCCAACTATGAGAGGATTTAATCGAGCAGGCATTTATAGAATGAAACAATTTTATGAAACTTATAAAGATAATAAAATTGTCGCTCCACTGGTGAGACAAATTAGTTGGACTAATAATATATTGATATTAGGTGCCACAAAAACAATGAAAGAAAAAGAATTTTATATAAAGATGTGCATAAAAAATAATTATTCAAAAAGAGAATTAGATAGACAAATAGGAAGCGGATATTATCAAAGATATATGCTTTCAGATGGAAAAGCAAATGAAAGTTTAGCAAAAGTTGAAGGAGATGAAGATTATCCGAATACAAGAATATTAGATACATATAGTCTAGAATTTTTAGACTTGCCAAACCAATATTCAGAAAAAGATTTAAAAAAAGCAATAATTTCTAATATGAAAGATTTTATATTGGAAATTGGAAAAGATTTTACCTATGTTGGGGAAGAATATAGAGTACAAGTTGGGAATGAAGATTTTTATATCGATTTATTATTTTATAATAGAGCATTGAGTTGCTTGGTAGCATTTGAATTAAAAATAGATAAATTTCGTCCTGAATTTATTTCAAAAATGGATTTCTATTTAGAGGCATTAGACAGGCAAGAGAAAAAAGAAAATGAAAATCCAAGTGTTGGAGTAATATTATGTGCTAGTAAAGATGAGCAAGTGGTTGAATATGCAATGAGTAGAAGTATGTCGCCTAC
>CALXUC010000064.1 GCA_944391575.1 uncultured Clostridia bacterium
AATTCTGCCTCAAAGCTATTGATATTACTAGCTTTAAGGCTTCTTTTTATTTCCAAAAAATGTCAAAGTCAGGTTATATTTTCATTTTTTTGTTCACATACCATTAAACAATTCTCTATTATAGAGTTTAATTTTCTAGTACTTCCATTGCAATTACTAGCTATAGCTTTTATAGCGCCTTCTTCAAACATATTCTCATTTAACCCTGCTAAACGTAATCTAGTATTCAAATATTCTTCGACTTCTTTTACCTCTAATCCAACAAATGTATAATTTACTACAATTCTTTGTTTTAATGCTTCGTGGTTATTTCTAGATAAAATATCGTTTAATACAGGTTGTCCAACTAAAATTAAAACAGCATAATCCTTTGAATCAACATCAAAATTTAAGATCATTTTTAAATCATTCAATATATCTGTTCTTAAGTATTGAGCCTCATCTAAAATTATTATAGGTGTTATCTTTCTATCGTTTGCATAAGTCTTTATAGTATCCTGTATTTGCTTAAACATATCTATTTTTCTATGCATAGGAGTAATTCCTAGACCAATACATAAACTTTTATAAAAATCCATTACAGTTAAAGTAGATAAAGATAAATAAACAGGTTTATATAATCCGACATTTAAGTTATCTATGAAATATTTAATAGAATACGTTTTACCAAAACCAGAATTTCCTGTAAAAAGTCCTATTCCTTTAGTTCTTAATAAATATTCTAATCTAGCTTGCATTTCTTTAAAATCATTAAATTCAAATCTATTTTTTTGTTCAAATCCTTTTTTAAAAGGATTACATTTCATACCAAAATATGTTTCAATCATTATTATTAATACCCCCTAATCGTGCATAAGATATGCTATTTCTTTTAATTTTACTATTTTCAACCTTTTTAACAGGATATATAGTTTCTAATTTTTTCCCATTTTCGTAAATATATGCTTTACTTAAATCTCGAGGATTAAATCTAATATCAATACGTTGCTTCATGTATACACTAGGCACTTCAAAAGTTTTAGAAAGTAATTGAATAGTAGAATCCATAGATACTTTTCTTTGAAATGAATGTAAAAAATATTCATCTAAAACCTCATCCGTAGATATAAATTTTAAAAGTGAATAATCTTTCATAAATTTATTTCTTGGAGTATCACCTATAGAAGAGTGTAAAGTATTGTTGTATTCAGAATTTATATAATTGTAATACTTTTCGTTTAAGTCCTCTAAAGAAGAAAAGATATTCCAATCGATACAATTTATGAAGTTATCCTTTACTGTTCTAAAATACCTTTCTACTTTACCGTTTAGATTGCGGAGAAAAAGGTTTTGCGTGTATTAATATAGTTCCTAAATTAGCACAAATGCTTTGAAATTGAAGATTTTTATATGGTGCGCCATTATCTACAAAGAGTCTTTTTGGCACTCCGTAAGTTTTAATTGCTTGTTTTAAAACATATTGGAAATTAATAGCATTATCATTTAAGGAAAACTCACAACCTACAACTAATCTTGAAGCATCATCGATTATTTGAATAAGGTAAGTATGTAGTTTCTTTCCATTAACCTTAATAACAGGTCCTTGAGATGTATCAGCTTGCCAACAATCATTAGCGTGCTCCATTTCAAATTGTTTACGTTCCATAGTAGGAATATATTTTAAATTATGTTTATTTAAGAAACGATAAACGGTAGAAATTGAAACATCTTTTGCTAAAATTATACCCTCTTCTAGTAATTTGTTGTAAATCGCTTTACCAGTAATATGTGGAAGTTGCTCTTTTAATTCCATTATTTTGTTAGTAGCTTCAGAAGATAATTTTCGTGAATCACCAATATCTTTTCTAGGTTTAGTGATAAGTGCATCAAAACCATAATTTTTATATGCTGTATACCAATTTTTTATGGTTCCTATTTTAAAAGTACATTTTTTCCCAGACGGCAAGATATATTCTTTAAGAGCAGCATCTCTAAAAAATGCCATTTGAGATTTAAAGGTATGTGTATTATTAACAACTGGAGCAATTATTGAAAAGCGTAATAAAGCTAGTTGTTTTGCTTCATCTTCTGTAATGCTTTTTGAAATTTTCATTTAATACACCTCCATTGAGATTTTACACTAGAAATATGTAAAAAACTATTCAAAAGTTATGTGGAAACTATTAAATTTAACTTAATAGTAAATGGTGGTGATGATTTATTTCGACATTTTGTCATTAAAAAAATCCATTTATATCGACTAAAAAAAATTATTTTGAAATTTATATTACAAATTTTTAAGCAATTTTTTAAGTAGAAATTTTTATTGAAATTACTATACAGCTCTTTTTCACGGTTTAAAGAATCTATATAATTAAAAAAAAGTAAGAGAAGATTAATGAAAGAGTAAATTAATTGATAAGAAAGTTGTAGTTTTTCAGCTGTTTTTAAAACAGAAGATGAACAAGCCTCAGTAACAATATTTAAGATAGATTCAAAAGAAAAATTTTTGTAAGGTACAATAAAATTTGGAAGTAAGGCATGAGTAGATTTACAAGAATTGCAACGCACTCTTGTAACAGATACCCTAAAATTATATATTTTACTTTCAATAAGAAAAGAAATATTTCTAGTATATGCACCATGTAATGAAAAATTAGAATGAGCATTGCAATTAGGGCAATTGCAAGTAATATCCTCACAAGTTGGCATTAATTCTTGAATATATTCTTGGGTTAAAGTAAAATTTTTTAGTTACTGGATAATGGTTTTTAATAAAAAAACAAGAGCTTTCATTGAAATGAAGGCTCTTTCATAAACTAAAAAG
>CALXUC010000065.1 GCA_944391575.1 uncultured Clostridia bacterium
GTACCGATTGTAGATCTGATATTATTGTTATAATTAGATTGTTTGATTGGAACTGACGGAAACATATTTTCATACCCTTTAATACGATATGTGGGTTCAGAAATATTATCAGCAAACATCGACATGAATTCGTGATAACCAATTTGGGCAATAGTATCGTATGCTAAAGAAGATTTACCACTACCAGAAAGACCGATTAAGAGATTTATTGCATTTGGAACAAGTTGGACATCAATATTCTTCAAATTATTTGTTTCAACACCCCAAATACTTATTGGCGCATCCATAATAAGGTACTCCCTCCATTAAGGTAAAGCAACAGGAGCCAACACATAAAATATGTCGGCTCCTGAGTAATTTTATACAACTAAACGCCGACTCAACAAGATATCCTACACCAGGTATTTTTCAAATTCCGGCAAATATAGTGCACGAATTTTCTCTATCGCACTAATAGTATGATAGCGTATTGAATCCTCGTATTGTTCTGGATGCTTTACAATACGTTTTCCAATCAAGTCAGCAGAAAATAGTGTAATAAGTTTTTGAATTCTACATTTTGATTTATCTCGTATTTTAAAGGTTTTCTGAGTTAAATAGTTTGCTCCTGCACAATAAGGACATACAGGATAGATATAGCATTCATTGTAACAGGTGTCATCTATAAAATCGTCAACACGAGAAAAATCACGATTACAAATAGCAGCTAAGTCTTCTTCGGCAAAAGTCATCGGTGTACAAAATGGACATGGCCTCTGTTTTCCATCAATATCAAAGAAAATTGCGCCAGTTCCAATGCCACACCACTTTTGCCGTTTCCGATTTTCTTCTTCACACATGGCAATTCTACGATTTAGCATCTGATCTATTTGCAAGTGGTCATTTTCTACATAGAAGTCTACTAATTCAGCCAATTGTGGGACTAGAATCTTAATATATTTTTCACTGCTCCAGTCAAAGGTCCCCTCAAAAAGATTTACTCCGCCAATCTCTCTAAAACCAAGGGAATGAATGTATTTGATATTTTCAGCTAAATGTTGTAGCGAATATTCTGTCAAGGTCATTTTTATCCCTTGTTCAGGCCAAGTTTCTCGGAAAAAGGCAATATCAATTGCATCAAAAGAGTTACACCGATTTCTGTTATGAGTATCAGGTGTTCCATCTAAACTTAAACCAAGAACAAAACAGTGCTTATGTTTGATAAACCATTCTTTCATTTCTTGTGTAAGTACTGTTCCATTAGTAGTTGCATAAAAAATATAGTTTTCATGGATGGGTTTCGAGCACGTATATTCAACGATTTGCTTAATTAAATCAAACTCAAGAAGGGGCTCTCCACCAATAAATCCAATTTCAACGCCTTCCATATCATCAGGAATGTTATCAAATATCCAGTCAATACATTTTCTTGCAGTAGCAAACTCCATTCGCATATTTGTATCATGCTGCTGATAACAATAGACACAATCTAAATTGCAGTTATGAGTTAA
The DNA here is from genome assembly GCA_944391575.1 of uncultured Clostridia bacterium. Classification (GTDB taxonomy): domain Bacteria; phylum Bacillota; class Clostridia; order TANB77; family CAG-508; genus CALXUC01. The sequence continues at coordinate 1,491 of CALXUC010000065.1, forward strand.
GCAGATTGTGGGTGAAAAACGTGGCTTATTACCCATAAGAATTCTCCTTAATAAAATATAACACGTGAAAAACAAGGCTTATAATCGCAGCAGTTATTGCGATTATAAGCCTCGTTTACATTTTAACTACACGAACCAGAACAACTCCGACCACAGTTGCCTGTGCAACCTACTTCGCAACCTCCGGAACAACTTTGCCCACAGTTACCTGTGCAACCACAACCACTTGCATAACCCATGTTGTTTGCAAAAGCAACGGCAGTTTGAGGTTTGAGATCTCTAAGCGCATCCATTAATTTATCCGTCAAAATAGACATAACTAATCCTCCTAATCTATCTTAATGTGTCTATCGCGAAAACTTATCAAATATATTATATCATATCGCATAATGTAATGCAACCATATTGGGGGTGAATGTTACTCATTTTTAACTATGAATTTACTGTTTACCGGCAGATGATTATATCCTATTATAACAGAGTTGCTCAAATTATAAATGCCAACTTTTCAATGACTAAATGATAACCGTACTATTTTGCACAAATGAAATACGATTTGGACTTAGATAGTGTTTACATAAGATATGTGGTAAAATAGAAACACCAATCGATAAAGAGGTGTTGTGAATGTCCAACGAACAGCAACGTCATGATATAAGCGATAAGGTATGGGAGCTACTGAAACCACACCTGCCTGGACAGCGAGGGCAATGGGGAGGAATTGCGCAGGATAATCGGCGGTTTATCAACGGAGTGTTCTGGATTTTACGCACAGGAGCCCCATGGCGAGACCTACCACCGTGCTATGGGAAATGGGGTACTGTATATCAGCGGTTTCGCAGATGGCGGGACAAGGGCATGTGGGAAAAGTTGTTGGAAATTCTGGTGGATGAACCTGACTTTGAATGGCTCATGATTGACGCGAGCCATTGCAAGGTACATCCTCATGCTGCTGGAGCGAAAGGTGGAAATCAGGATATGAGTCGTACAAAAGGGGGCTCAATACCAAAATTCACCTTGCCGTGGATGCAAATGGTATGCCGGTCAGAGTACTTATTACAGAGGGTACCCGAGCTGATTGCAAAGAAGCTATTCACCTGATTGGTGGGATATCCGCTGGAACCCTATTGGCTGATCGGGGGTATGATACCAATCAAATCCTTGCCTATGCCGTTGCCGCAGGGATGAAGGTTGTTATCCCAGCCAAACGAAACCGTAAAGAACAACGGGATTACGACCATTATTTGTATCGACTGAGGCATTTGGTAGAAAATGCTTTCCTGCACTTGAAACGCTGGCGTGGCATTGCTACACGGTATGCCAAAAATACATCTTCATTTCTGGCCGCAGTGCAAATTCGTTGCATTGCTATTTGGTCTGCCATTTTGGCTTAAACTTGTGTAGACACTATTTA
>CALXUC010000066.1 GCA_944391575.1 uncultured Clostridia bacterium
CTAAAAAAAAGCCCCATATAATTCCTAACATTTCTTAAATGAAAACGAAAGAAATGGGAAAGAGCGGGCACAATAAAGGCAGGTGGTTATGACAGCCACCTGCCTTTCTCATTTACATATCTTAGAAGATCTCAATTTACAGACTTTTTTCATACTCTCTCAGATCAGCCTTCAGCCAGCAACTATCGTCCGGATATCCGGGAGCGGCTGTTTTAGGCAGGTCTGGATTTCATAGAATCTTCTTTTCCAATTCCTCTGCTGAATCACTATCCCCAGCGAAGGAGATCCACAGCTGCAAAAGCTCCGGATCCTGTTCCTCCTGAATCCGCCGGACAATAGCCTCTGTCGCCAGCCCCTTTAATTCGAGAACCTGGAGCAGCAGCTGGCGGATGGATCTGGCATACTGATCCCGTGCTTTTTGAAGCAGCTTAGCGTTTTCCTCCCGCTCTTTTTGAAGCTGGGTATTCTTTTCTTGAAGCAGACGGGCATTTTCTTCCCGCCCCTGCTTTCTCCCTTCCTCCAGCAGAGTCTTCGCGTGTCTCTCTTGATTATATTCGGTTAGAATCACCTGCTTCACCTCCCCTCGGTGTTTGAGCAAAAATTCTTTTAATATGTCGAAACGGATGCAGTCCTCTATGGCCTGGTCCATGGCTGCCCCAAGCTTCATTCCGGTATTCAGGTACCCACGAATCGTTTCCACAAAGCGGGAATATTCATAAAGCTTCCGGCAGGCTTCCATCAGTTTCTTATTATGTCCATAGTTGATATTCAGAACCACAGCCCTGCACTCCAGATCCGGCTGTTCCTCACGCTTTATAAAGGAATCCGAAAGCCGCAGTTCCTGCCGGTCTGGCTCCGCTTTTGTCCCATTGTAGAATACCAGATATTTGGGAGTCGGAAGCTTTAACAGCGTACTGGAATAAATATCCAGGTTATTCTGTTCAATGTACCCCTGGTACAGCATGCTGATATAGATCAGTCCCCGCAGCGGCATATTAGGATTGACGCTGCTCTGATGCTCGTAGAGGTTCATCACATCCTTAATCAGAAAGGATATGTCGTTCTTGCGTCCCATGTACAGCACATCTTCAATGGTTGTGACTATCAATTCTTCCGGATCTTCATAAGCTGTGCCGTTGATGGCATTATACAGGCTTAAAAGCTCCTTCTTTTCCCTAAATACCATCCGAAAGAGACTGTCTTTGTAGTTCCGCCTTGGTGAGTTTCGTTTCGCTGACTTTTTTCCCATATGCGAGTTCTCCTTTTATCATACCGTATTTTTTCTGTCCTGTAAATCTCTGCCTGGAATGGTTCCGGAATAAAAGAACGGGCCTGTGCCCTGTGGCCTAGAATTACTGAAAATAGAAGTTATTAGATGGATTTATCATACTATATGAGTGGGTAATGTGCAAGGAGAAATGCGAGTATTCTATTTTTTGAAAAGTCGTATATACCGTATACTATGCAGCCAGCTTATTGTTTTTATCAGAAATATTTTGTATAATACGTTCAAATTCAGTAAAATAAAAGATAGAGGAGAATGCAATTATGCTTATGCGAGGTGTACCAAGAGAGGGAAAGCGGGTAGAATTGACGAAGGGGTTAAGCGTCCATCTTCCTTATGGCGCAGCCTATGGAAAGAACGAGGATGGGGACTTATTTCTCCTCCAATTTTCCCAGCCGCTGCCGAAAAACTATAAAGAGTCCCTCTTTTCCGCAGATGATGAGGCGGAGTATCGCTGGAGGCTTAATGGCTTCGCGCAGAAATCCATCACGGAGTTTCCGTTTACGGCGGAAGAGATGGCGGATTCCGAGGAAGAGTGGCATCAGAAGCTGGAACAGCTGCTGAACGACCTGGCGATGCAGTTGACCCGGCAGACAGAGACGGAGGAAAAAGAGCAGGAGAAGCATCAGGAGCCAGAAACACAGGTAGAGGAAGATGAGGACGGAAATACAACGTTTCGCACCACCATCCATCTTAATTTGCAGACGAAGCTAACCGGGCAAAATTATCAGATTATCCCCCTTAAGGGCGCCCGGTCAGCTCTTTTGTTCAAAAATCTGGTTCAGGTGGGCGGATGGATGACTCTGACATTCATAAATCTGAACTTCATGATCATGCAGGGAAAGAAGCTGGGATGGTATACGGCAGGTGTTTCCGTTCCGGGGGAAGAGGATGGCTTTGAGCGCTGCATTAAGGTTTTAACCCCGATCCTTCAGTCCATGGAGATGGCTGAGGATGTGCCGGTTACGGAGAATGGGGTACGGGAAGAGGAGGAGACGAAACCGGCACAGCCGGAAAAGAAATCAGAGCAGCCGAAAACGCCAGCGCCAAAGAGGTCTGCGAAAAAGAAGCAGGCACAGGGCCGCCCGAAAGCGGTGGTTCCAGCCTTTCCAAAGGAAGGCAAGATGGCCCTGACCACCTTTGTGGAGCTGTTGTCCACAGATAAAATCGATTACTGTGACAGCCGGATTGGCTGGGACGGGGAACATTACGATGTGGACAATGTGACATTGGCCGCCGACAATGATATCCCCAATTCCCAGGAGATCGTGCAGGCTTTTATGGAGGCCTTTAAAACGCTGGAACAGGACCAGTCCCTGCGGATTCCATCGGACAAAGTCTCCCCTCAGCTGCGGAATTTCCTGGGGGATCATGTATCCCACGGATTTACCCTGAGAATGTCTGTGGGAAGCGGGGAGGAGCCGGATGTGCAGACGTCCGGCCAGTTCGGAGGCCAGGCGGCAGGAAGCCAGAAGATGACGGCCATACAGGATGTGACCGGCTCTGTGCTGCTGCACATGGTTCTCTGGGAGAAGCTGATTCTTCAGGAGCCTGAAAAGGATCATTTCATCGCCTATGTGGATCAGGACCTGGCTCAGGGAATCCCGGAGTGGGAAACCTATATCCGCAGGCTGATCGCCGCCCTGCGCGCAATAGACGGGGCGGAAGGGGAATTTGCGCTGGAGTGCAGGATCTTTTCCGACCGGGAAAGCCCTTACGCCCTGCGAGGGTATGACGCTGCGCCGCAAGAGCAGATGGAGGCGGTGCCCTTTGACGATGGGGCGGCTGTGTCCATATCTGGGAAAACCTTTGTCCTTACCGGGGATTTCGCCCACGATGAAAACGACCGGGACCGTGTAAGCTGGCGCATCACGGCAAAAGGCGGAAGAGTTACCACTGCGGTAAGCGGAAAAACCAACTACCTGGTGATCGGAAAGCTGGGAAATTTCGGACAGAAAAAGGTAGATCAGGCGAAAGAGCAGAAGGCGAAAGGAAGCGATATCAAGATCATACGGGAGGACGATCTGTTCCGTGTACTGGAGGGGAAGCCAGCCGCAAGCGTAAAGAAGAGGGGAACGAAAAAGCCGAATGCCCCGGAAACCGACCCAAATGAGGCAAAGAAGGAGCAGATTGAGAAAAAGAGGAAAGAGGCAGTGGAGCAATATTTGAAACAGGTCACTGCTGATTTTAAAAAGAAGAAACAGGAACTCCAGAAAGAGATAGATGCTTTAAGCGGCGAGAAAGAACAGCACCAGCAGGAGTTAAGCAGCGCCGGGTTCTTCCAGTTTTCGCGAAAGAGCAGC
>CALXUC010000067.1 GCA_944391575.1 uncultured Clostridia bacterium
CGTGTTGCACCATTCCTTTATGGAATCTTCTCCGGTTATTAAACGCCAAGTCTCCAAAAGCGTAGACTTATTTCGTGCAAAGCTGATTCTATTGATCTGCGCGTCCAGCTCTCTATTAAACTGAGTCAGAGTCGTGTTACAATTCAGATCTTTCAGACCGGCATATACAGCCGTAAGCTCATCTTGTGTGCATTCGATGTTGCGACTGTTCAGTATGTCTTCAAGCACAGGCTTTCCATTCTGCAAACAGTCTTTAGCCAGCACACCATGCTGCTCAAGAGTTAGGATGGCGGCATTTCGATCTTCTGCACTTAAATGGACTACATCAGTATAAGCCACATTGTATAAGACTTGTAGCGCAGAGAACCACGGCTTGTTAAGTTCGGCAATTGCGCTCATCGGGATTCTCAGGAAGTTAAAGAGATTTTCCAAGTCCTTTCTGGCAGCCTCTATGCTATGATAGGTCGTTCCCTGAACCTTGCCGATTGCTTCCAGGTATTTATATTGCTCTGCGACATCCGCAAGCTTATCCTTGACTTGTTCCTCTGTCCAGGTATAGATTGCTCCCTGCATAACAGAGTGCAGGCGATCGCTTAATTCCTCCGGCTGAATAGCAAGTCTCGTTGCCACATCTTTCAGTTCAGGGGAAGCTGCAAAGAGGAAAGAGCGGAAGGCAGCTGCCATTGCATTCTTATCCTGAAATGCTTTTGCCAGAACAATACGGATTTTTCCGCGACCGGTAAGAAGTTGCAATGTTTCGCTCATTGCGCCCTCAATATCACCCTCTTGAGCTATGAAGGTCTGAATATGGTCGATTACTTTGTCAGCCGTATTTCTAAGGTCCTTGCTACTCCATTCAGTTTCCGGAAGGTACTTTAAAACCCAGAATGGCGAGCCACTTTTCACAACCGCTTCACGCACATTATGATAACCAGAGGTCTGTTCTGCGAGCTGGGCTACAGAAAGGTTAAAAATCTTGGAAAGGTACTCGCTGAAGTTCTGCCATGTAAGAGAACCGGCAGACAGATAATCGGTGGTCATTTTTCCTCCACACATGGAAGACACCATTTTCCCTATGGTTGCTTCTGCGAGGACATGGGGAGACTGAACCGAGTCTGTCCAGGTGTATTTGCTGTTCTTATAGCAAGAGAACACAAAGCCGAGCAAAACCCCGCAGGCAATCGTGTTGTAGTAGCCGTAGGGTTCCTTCTGGAGCGTTGCCCACAAGTCACCGAGGTTGACCTTGTGCCCGGATTCCATTTCGTTTTTTATGAGTTCTGCCAGTGCTGCAACACACTCGGCCTGTTTATTACCGCTGTTCTTTGCGTCAACAATCTCCCCGATCGTAGTGAGGTCGAGAATACCGGCAAGCTTCAGAGCGTTTAACACATTGGTGAGCTGGCTGTTTCCGCTTTTACGCTGGATACCAGCAGTAGGAGCTCCGTCGTTGCAAGCTTTATAGGCGGTATTGGTTACAACGATGTTCTCCGGCGCATACTTAAAAATCACGTCCTGAACATTGGAACGAATTATTTTCCGGAGATGTGCCATTCCGTATATGCTATTAAAGACACTATTCCCATTGTAGGCAATGATCTTTCCACCGCTGACAGCCCCACCAACCCAGGAACTGATGATGGTAGATTCTTCAATGCGATACTGCTGAACAGAACCGGTCTGACCAGATTCAGCGGCCATTTCCTGCTTTGTTATAGCCGCCAGCCATTTGGTGCGGTTTTCATCGGTGAGCGGTGTCTTTACCAAAGCGATTGTAAGGCGGGGTTCGTTAGCTTCAGCAGATTTCGCCTGCAAAGTGGACTGGATTGATACGGCCTGTGCGTCGCTCTGTACTGTCACGATAAGTAAGCCCAACTTATAGGGGTACTTTTCAAGTTCCTTTGTGATCTCACCTAAGCGGGTATTGATAGAATTGGTTTCAGCGCAGCAGACAGCAATCTTCATACGACGCAGAGTGGCATCATTTGCGTCCCAAGCCTGCTTTTCAAATGCCTGAGCAAATGCGCCTTCTTTGGAGAACATCTTATATCTGGTGTATCTCCTATCGTTTGCCGCAAGCCGTGCGGCGAAGTCAGTGTCACCGGCACCGCGGAAAGGCAGCTGAATACGGACAATGTTATTAGAACCTTCATCCAGAACAAGGATCTTGCCATCGACCATTGTCTGAAGCATATCTTCGATTTGTGTCTTGCCCATAACACCGGCCAAACAAGTTTCAAGGCAGTCTTTTGTGGCGGCAATGCCGTCCTTTGCCCTTCGACCACTGTAAATCCCCTTCGTAGAAGACATAAGAGCCAGCAGGAGCATAGCAGTCTTGAATACGCGATGGGCGTTCTCATCGTTTTCGACCAAGTGACGACTTTCTTCGTAATGCCGAATGTATTCCGCAGCCTTCGTATCCTTATCGGAGAAATCACTTTCGCGAGTGAAGAAGTAATCCCAGAGCCATTCGGGTGTCAGCCAACAAGCCTGAGAATCCGGGCCTTCCTTGTTGATATAGCCCACGAAGCCATGCTCACTGTTGGATTGATCTTTCATAAACCGGAACATTGTGCGCTGGGAAGCTGCATAGTTCTCGGCTACGCGAGAAAGGAGCTTGATCGTCATGGGGTGCATCGGGCAAAGGTGCTCGATCTGCTCGCTGATTTTGTCATCCAAACCAGACATATCGGGGAGGAAGGCCTGAATATTTTGGATAACTC
>CALXUC010000068.1 GCA_944391575.1 uncultured Clostridia bacterium
TTCGGTATTTCCTACCTGCGTGAAAGCACGTATCAAATCTTCGGCTATACTGTCGCTAGAGTGTTTATTCTGCACTTTTAAGCCTCCTTTTATACATGGCTATATCTTTTCGCATTTGGTCTTGTTTATGTTTTCTTTCCTTATCAAATTCCTTGCTACGATACTTCAAAAAAGCGATTGCAGTTTGATAATCGTTAGGATGATTTTTCAAGTGAAGTTCCATTTTTTCAAGTCTGTTCATATGCGTTTTTCCTACAATAAAATTATATAATGGATTTTAAAATAGTGAGTTTTCGCAAACTATCGATTGCAATGTGAATACTTCATATAGTTGATAATCTTCACATCAAAATCTCCATTGCCTACCACTTGCACTTCTTTATAACCAGGTTCTAAAATTTGGTTTCGTTCGGCTTCGTTCATATATCCAGTTGCAAGAAGTACATCATAATGTGCAGTTCCTTTGTTTGGATAAACACCATTTCCAGTAATCCAAGCTCCATTAAACTGAGATTGGAAATAAGGTGTTAAATCGATTCCGTCAATCAGAATCTGAAAAGAAGTTGCACTTGCGTTTTCAATAACGATTTGAAACTCGTATCGGTTGTAATAAATCAAGTCTTGGGAAACACTGATACCAAGCGTGGCTGGACTGCTTGCAGAACCATGACCAGTCAATTCATATCCGTACATATCGACACTTTGATTTCTACGTTGTACAGAACTGTATCGTTGCTTCTGTTTAAGCTCGTATACGTTCTCTGCAAGGATATTTATGGCTCTGCTATATTCATCCATCATGATTCTTGTTTCCCCTCTCTATCAACTCGTAAGAACTTCTCAAGGGTAAGTTCTCCAGTGGTTGTTCCATCGGCATTGATGTTTCGTTCCATTTTTACGATGTAATACCAATCATTTTCTTCTATGAGCTTACGCATATAGTTTGAGCATTCCTCGATATGGAATTTCTTCATATCGTAAATAAAACGAATCTTATCGCCTACATTGATATAACTAGGTAATTCTTCGGTCTGCACAGTGATTTGATATTTTCTACGAGCATAGATTAGTTTTTTGATCGTAGCATCGTACACTGCCTTGGCACATTTGATTCTGTCCTCATCGGTAATGTTCTTAACACCATTGCCTGATTCAGGATTGTATGTTCCTTGCCAAAACTCAGGTTTTACACGCAACCAACCTAAGATATTTGCAGTCGATATAGAAGTAACTGTGCAATATGGTTGAGGTTGATTCTGCCCAAAGAATTGAGCAGTACCATTTCCGTTATCAGAAACAAACATAGCTACGTGAGAATAAGGTGTATCTCCAGCTTTATTAAAGACTGCCCAATCTCCAAACTGAGGTGTACTTGGATAATCAAAATACGCATCATATCCTAGGGATTGTCTATTAAACCAAATATTCCATGCATATCCATCTCCACCAATGGCTCTAGATGGATTTGGATAACCAATGATTTCAAGGCATTTTTTGAATGTATCAACACATTGATAAGGTTGTTCAGGTGGAACTCCATCCATATCGATAGATTGTCCATTATACTCATCTATAAAAGCTTGAGGAGACCAATTACCACTTCCTACTGGTTCTTCTCCATCTTCTACATCTTCTTCCAATGAGAAAGGGTTTAAATCGTCAAAAGCAAACGTTCCCTCAATAAACAATCCACTTTCCATTGCAACGGATTCTGTATCGATAACTGCATATTCCAATTGGTTGTTTGGTGCTAGTTTTGGATAATCGATATAGTTATAATCACGTTCGTTATTGATATTGTTACGAATAATCACAACTGGAAAGTTAGGGTCTTGCAATGATGTATCGTTATATACCTCTCTCAAAGATAACGAGGACATTCCACTGTCTGATTTATTCGCATACACTGTTGCCAAGTTGATAACGTTCGACCAATCCTCGTTGATTTCAGGTTCTTCTAAGATATGAATATTGGTTTTTCCACTTGGTCTTAAAGAAACAGTGTAATTTTTCTTCTCTCCAAAAACACCTACTTCAATTCGTTTATCCTTAGTTAAAGGAACTCGCCAAAATAAATCAGGTGTTAATTCACACGTTCTTGTTAAGGCACTGAGTTTATCCTGCCTTGAATACACATAGTCAATAACTTCTTGAGATGCTTTTTCATCAAAGCTCATAATCCATTCATTTGAATATTTCATCTCGTCATCTTCATAGATTTGAGGTATCGTCTTATCTTTCGTGGCATAGTTTGTAGGCACTTGTCTGTATTCCCATTCCTTTATGACATGAGAACAAGAAATACTTAATACACCAGTATTTGTGTTCACGTTTACAGACTGTGTATTGGAATAGAAGATGGCATTTTCTGTATAAACACGAATTTCTTTTCTCCCTCTCAAATAAGGAAGTAATTCGGCTACTCCATCAATGTCTATCGTAGGTGTAGACATCATTTCGTTAGACATAGATATATTTGATAAGGATAATTGAAAACGTTTCTTTACATTGCCAAATTCTAGGATTTCAAAATAAGGTATCATTAGTTACCTACCTTTCCTTGTCCAACCCAGTTGTTATTTTTTCTTATCCTCGATGTTCCTTGATTGACTTGTCCTGTTTCACTGCCACTCATGATTGATTTATCTTCCCATTGTCCTGATTTACGAATATGGAAGAATCCACTTGGTCTATTTAAAGAATTCCATTGTTTTGCTTTACGAATTGCCCAAGGCTTAAATTCAGGAATAATCTGTTGAATGGAATATATATTTTCATGTGGTAAAGTTGCATCCTCACCTCGTAGCTCAATCTTTACGTGTGTTGTATCGGTTGGTAATTGGAAAAATCCACTCCATTGACTTTGTTGTGCAACTGTATGCCAATTGGCTCTATAACATAAAGGCGCTCCCCCAGCGTGCGAGAAAATCTTTTGATTATAAATTTGGCTCCATGACTGTTGATTGTTGTTAGAAGTTGAAATAATCAAAATATAATCGTATGTTCCACCATAAGGAACATAATAACGATTGGCTATATAGCTTTGATAATCAGAAACGGCATATCCAACTAAGTTTAATTTAAAAGTTACGCCATAACTTCCATTGTCTGTAAACTCAACGCCATAACCATATCCGTTGTTATGAGCTTCTGTTAATGGTGCTCCAAAAGGGCCAGTTGCACTAGGGTCTCCCCCTAGCACAACATTTGCATAAGGACCTGTATTATCATATGCACCCCAAAATGTGTTCCATGCCATTAAATACCACCTACTAAATCGTTTTCATTTTTTCCGTTGTTTGTACGAATGTAAGAGTTTCCGTCTGGTGTACCACCAAATACATTGATGTTTCCAGTAGCGATATTTCTATTTTGAACAAAGTTTCCGTCTAAGATATTTCCTTTAGAAGTCCATGCACCACTGTTTTGTAGGTTTTGTAAGATTTTTGTAAGTGCGTCTGTCAACTTAGCAATATTTCCGTTTGAATCGGCTAGTCCTTCTTCCAAATCGTGAATAGCGTCCCATATCTTTTGAATTTCTTCCCAAATCAATTCGATTTGTTCCCACTGTCCACAATCTGAACAAGCCAACATATCCATTACGTGCATAACATTTTTTGCTAAATCTTCAATTGGTTTATTCGGTTTGCAAGGGTCATAGGCTTGTGCTTTTTCTGCCATTCCACCAACCAAACAATCAATAGCATTATGAATATCTGTGCAATTCTTTCTGCCTTTGTTCATCAATCCTTGATTGGCTTCTAGATTTGCACACATCGTATCTGTTACACCTTTTATAACAAATTCAGGTGCATAGGCTTGTAAGTCCTCACAAGCCTTACATATATCTTTATCTACAACTGCCATAAGCTACCTCCTAGCACGTTGGAACGTTATCCACGTTATTGTTTTTGAATTGAACGTATAAGTTTGTTTCATCATCCGCTACCCAGTCATTGTATATAGATAAGAACTGAATCCAATCTGTACTCTGACCTGTTCCCAATGTTCCTGATAAATTCAAGTCCACTGTACGATTGATAGCTTCTGAGATATTTCCTTGTACACTTTCTCGTTGATAGATGACCTCTCCACTAGAATTTGGAACACGAATTGTAATACTTGGTCTAGATGCAGGAACAACACTTGTTGCCGTATATGTGAACGTACCGACAGTTACACTACGTATATGCCATGAAATTTGTTTATTTTCGCCAACCGACATACAGAAATCGGCTTTTCCAGTAACAACTCCATCTCCTACTTTTTCAGTTTGTTCGAGGTTATTCCAATCAGAATATCTGAATACCCAATCTCCGTTACGAGCGACAGAAACAGATAACCCTCTTGTCTCTTGTCGAATCTCATATTTTGCATTGATAGCCAAATTCATAAGCAACATATTCTGCAAACTATTCCAAAGCCCACAGATAGCACAAATGATAGCTTCGTTCATGTTGTACTGATTGGGTAAAAACTGTTCCATGAACTCTTTCCATTTGCAGACATCATATGCAGGTAACTCTTCGATATTTCCTAATATCAAACAGTCGTTTGCAGTCTTTAGATCATCGCAAGTGTTATTTCCACTTTCAGGATTGAATCCAGTGTTATCACCTAATGAATTGCAGACTGCATCGGTTACACCATTTTCATAGAATTCTGCACTTTCTTCTTGTAGTTTTATACAAGGTGAACAATATTCTTCTGCCATACACATTCCTTTCTAGTACGTTATTTCATCTGCATAGATATAAATGCTCGCCATTTCACAACATGAATTCTTTACGATTGCGTTATTCATGCCATGTTTTACAGTGAATAGGAAATCATCCAATATTTCTACATTGTTCAAATCCACTTCTTCAAATGGGCAACAATCGCCTTTTGAATACATGACTGAGCCACTTCTATCTATCGTGATTGTTCCGTCATAATCACCTATCAAACGGATGCGATTTCCGTTAATACTAATTTCAGGGTTTTGAAATTTACCCTCGATACGAATATCAATATTCGTTGTGTCTAAGATAGTTCCTGAATAGAACTGTCCTGCTATCGTTGATTTACATACATCGGCTTTATAGATTTTCTTTCCGTATGAATCCTCGCCAAAGAATTCTTCTGAACGCTTGCAGTCATATACAAGCAAGAATGATTCTCCACAACGCATGAATTCATCTAAGATATTTCGACCGACTACACATAAAGAATTTTCTTTTACCAAATCATCGCAATGGCACAGACAAGATGCACAATCTTCTTCCATTGGCTTTACGCAGTTCACACAACAATCGCCACAATTTGTATCGTCTCTAAAGTCATAGCACTCTAGGAAGTTACACGTACTGTATGGAATTAGATACGTTCTTCTAGGGTCTGCAATGTGCCATACTCCCTCATAGAGCTTCAACTCTATATCAAAGGATATATGCCCTTTGAACTTGTAGTAATCGTCTGAGAAGTCCGTTACATAGGCATATGCCCATAGAATCTTGTTATCTTCAATTGCCCATATGCGACCAGCTTTAATCAAGTTTAGCTTGATAAAATCTTTGAGGTATTTCCTCTCTTCTCTTCTATATTTTCGATAGTCAATGTTAATGGTCATGCTCAAGTCTCCCTCAGTTAAAAACTGTTGGGAGGACTTGAAATTTACATAGCTACCATGACCATAGGAATACTCTTCTGTTTCGGTCTTTGTGCTTTGTTTGTAACTCGCTTCACTAATCACATCTGTAGAATCAAAGACCAAATCATTGAATTGAACATATTGTCTTACAGGGTTAAAGTTTTCACAGTTTCCAAACATTTTAATATGCCAATCCTTTCATAAATCTATTTGCTTTTAATCGTTGCTTTCGTTCGTTGCCACCATTGATCGTGATACTTCTATCTCCATAGTTGTAGTTAGAAGTATTGTTCACAATGTGGTTGTAAGTCGCTTGCATCGAATTATTTCCTTGCGATGACATCAAGCCTTTAAAAGCACCTTTAAAGTCCATATCATTGATTTTTTTCAAGAAGGACACTCCAATACCTTTTACTGCATTTCTTCGCACCACGAACTCTCCAGGTGTCAACATAGCAGGAATAGTATCTGTTCCTCTTCTTGCAAATCCACCTTTAGCAAAATATCCAGTTGGAACTTCTCCACCTCGTGAATCATGTTCTACATTGATGTTTGGTGTTTCCAAGTTCGATACTGCATCGTTAAATGCACTTGCAAAGGAATTTCCTAAATTCGCACCTGCACTTGAGAACCTTGAAGCGTACGCATTTAAACCTGAAATCGCAGTTGACATTGCATTAGGAAGACTTGCTACTGCCGTTCTAAATCCACTGACAACCTGATTTCCGTACTGTGTACCAACTGGTGTGAAGTCTTTCTTGCCTAACTCGGCAATCATGGAATCGATATAAGCAACGCATTGTCCTGTTACATCGGCTTCTTCAAAACCTGTATACAAGGAATTTCCCCAAGTTGTACCGACAGTTAAGAACTGTTCATCCATGCCTTGCAATCTCGTTAATAATTCTTGGAATTTAGCTATCAAGGCATCGACCTGAGCAGTAACATTCTGTGCATTTTCTACACTGGATAGATTAGCAAGATTTGTAATGACTGTACCAATCTGTGAAATGATACTGTTTATGGTTTCAAAGTTGATTTGAGCTTGACTGATAGACTGCATCTTGCTCACGATGGTGCTAAACGTATCTACAACTTCTTCCAACTGAGCTAGTTTTTCGGTGTCAATTTCGACTGCTCCATAACCACTGACTGTTCCACCTAATGCAGTTAACATCGAATTAATGTTCATTCTCAATGTTTTGAAGTCTACATCCATATTTGCGAATGTATCCATCAAGGATTTGCAAGTTGTAACCAAATTAATCATGCCATTCAGTGCATCGATAACATTCTGAATTGTATCTGCACTCATGAAGTTTTCCATATTGTAGCCAACACGTGTTTCACCACTTGGCATTAAATCTTCATTGATTTTACCTAACAAATCAGAAATGCTCTTGATAGCACTGCCAAAATCTTCTACATTGATTGGATTTTCAGTTGCTACCTTAATAAGTTCATTGACTTTAGGGAAAATCTGTAACAAGTTGTCTAATACTCCGATTATGTTTTCGGCATTCTCAGATGTTAAGGAAGTTCCTAATCGAACATCAGGGAATTGAACATCTTTCAACTGTTCTAAAACAGTAGATACTTTTGTAATCGTGTTTGTAAGGTTTTCGACATCGATATCAGGAATTTCTTTTGATCCAAATGCACTGAGTTTATCTGTTAACTGTGATAAAGCATCTATATTTTCGGCAATGGAAGTTACATTGTCCGTATTCATGTTTTCAATATTGACTGTTGGTAAAGGCATGACTGACTGTAAAGCTTGCAAGATTTCCTTAACGGCTTTCAGGTTCTTTTCGATTGAATCTCCATCCAATGTTCCAACTTCTTGAATTCCCTCAAGTGCTTTTACAACATCCAGTAACTGATTCAAGTTAGAACTTGCTTGTGCAATGTTACCTTCATCAATTTTCTGTGTTGCCAACTTTCCAATCGCTCCAAAGAATCCACCTGACCAACCAGTTAAATCATCGAGTGCATCGGTAACTGTTTTCATGTTCTTCGATACACCTTTGGAATCGATTTCTATATTTCCAAACTTTTCAAGAGCAGTACCTATATCCATGACACTGTCTGCCATTGCAGAAATAGATTGACTAACGGCATAAAGAATACCTGCTAATCCTAAGGTGAATATTCCACCAAGAACCATGATGATACCACCAAGTCCATTGCCCAAACTAGCCAAGCCACCTAATGCGCCTACTACAATCCCTATACCACCTATAGCGATTGCCATATTTGCCATTTTGGATGCAAAGTTTCCTATATCATCAGGCACTTTCTTATTCACTTCTCCAATGGCTTCTGCAAGCACATATAAAGATCCTCCTGCACCTATCAAAGAAAAAATTCCAGTCAATTGTGTTTTAGGATCAACTGTCTTTGACATATTGCTCATGATTTTGGTAACACCAATCATTGCACCCATCGTTGCTCCTAGAATAGCGAGTTTAGGAATCAATTTGCTTAAATCATCAGGAATCTTATTATTCAATTGATTGATAGCTTCGACATACAACATCATGTTTCCTGCCATCAACGCAAGTTGAGCCTGATTTCCTAGTTTGGTATAGAATGCACCTTTATCAAAAGTAGTAGTTGCCTTACCTAGAGAATCTGTAACGGATTTGTTTTTATTACTGTTTTGGAAGATAGAGAACAGTGAAGAACCTTTCTTAGTAAAGTTTGCAAATTTGCCTTTAGAACCAAACCATTCTGCTAGTTGAGCTACTTTGCTAATTGTTCCCCCACCAAAGGAAAGAACACCACCTAAAACTCTTAATCCATAGGCTAACGTAATATATCCACCTGCTAATCTTCCTAAACCACGTGATATATCGCCACCACCAATAAAACTAGCGAATCCTTTGAATGCATCATAAACTTCTTTTACTAAGTCCACGACACCCTCAAGAACTGGTTTAAAGTCTTTCAATCCGTCTGTGAAATCACCAAAATCAAATTTTGACAATTCGTTTTGAACTGCATTGAATTTATCTATGATAAAGTCTAAGAATTCACCTATCGGCTCTCGATTTTCGTTGATAAAATTAGAAACTCCATACATAGAATCACGCATGAAATTACCAAATTTAGCGATATTCTCAGGAATACTTCCATACCCTAAAGATTCCACAGTATCGTTGATAGACTGAATGATTGAAGCCCATCCTTTTTCAATCTGTGTCTTTGCTACTGTCAAAGATGAACCGATACTTTTTAGTGCGTTTTCTTTAGCTAATTCATTTAAGGCACGCATCGTAGCATTTCCATTTTCGTTTAACTCAATCAATGCATCCGTAAACTGTTCGATTGAGATTTCACCCTCACCAAGTGCCGTTTTAAATGCACCCATGTTTTCAGATGAGTAACCTAGCATTTCGGCTACCTGAGCTAACGCAGGAGACATACCTGCATCGGTCAATGACAAGTACGTACGAGCATCCAATTTACCAGTACCCATTGCCTGCGAGAACTGCGTAATCGCTCTATTAGCTTGTTCTTGCGAACCTCCAAAGGCAATAACTGAGTTATTCAATGCATCAAAGATACGTACTGCTTCAGGTAAATCACCAGTGATTGAACTAATCATGGTAACTGACTGCATGGCATCATTCAACGTTGTAGGAAGTCCTAAAATACGGTTTTCCAAATCGTCCATTGAAGCATCCACTACGCTTGTATCAAATTTCATAGCTTGGAATGTTCGCTTTGAATTGGCAATCGTGTCCATACGATTAATAGCACCTGAGAACGATGTTTCAATCGCATTCATAAATCCACTAGTCATGCGATACAAGGCACTATATCCAACACCTTGAACTAAGAAATGTCCTAGACTACCTAATGGATTATTAGAAAAGTTGCTTGCTAGATTGGTCATGGAACTACCAATCTTACTCATACTGTTTCCAAACTTTTGAATTCTTTGTGCTACACTCGCAATGTTATTCAATTGCGACATGACTTGTTGATAATCTTCTAGTCTTAACTCAAGGTCTATCCTATCGCTTTCAAGTTGTGCAGACTTCCTTGTTAATTCATCCAGTTCCTTTTGGATTTTATCTGCATCGCCAAAATCGGCTTGTAAATCGAGTTTCTTTTTATTTAAAGAATCGATTTGCTTACTGATTTTTTTGTATTCGTTGTAAACATCCTGAAGCTCTCGTTTATCTTGCGTAAGAACTGCTTTCTGTCCTTGCAATAAAGATGATTGTTTCGTTAATTGAGATACCCAAGTGTTTTTTACATCGTCTGATAAAATATCTGAATAACGTATCTGAGCCTTTTGGTTACGGATATTTGCTAAAGCACGATCAATTTCTTCAATCTGACTTTTGATTCTTTGAAAAGACTGTGCATCGGATTCCAAAGTAATCTTTCGATTGTTTAATTCCTTTAACTGAGAATCTAGTTTTGTTATATCCGACTTAACTTTTGTTAGATTCTTGGCTTGGAGGTCAACCTGAACTTTTTGTTTGTTTAGAGCTTTTATCTGTTGTTGAGCAGTTTTCGTATCTAATATCAGTTCTGCACCGACTCTAGGTTGAGACATTTTCTTCCTCCAATTCTTTTCTTGAATAGAATTTTACGGCATACCTATTGACCCTTGGTATTTTCTTTTTAGCCGTTCGGTTATAGCTCTCAATTTCTGAGTAAGCCTTTTCTTGTGCCTCGTTTCGATATATTCCGTATGCAACTAATAATTCAGAAACACCCCAACGATCAAGAATATCATTGGGGCGAATTTTCAATATTTTGGCAACATAATGAGCCATAAAAGAGTAGATATTCAAGTCTGCATCGTAGGTTTTTCGGTTATCGGTTTGATTACCACTCTCCTTTTCTGTTAATATCCAAAAACTGTTTCTGTTTCATTGAAGATTTCAGGGTTGTTAACGATTGTTGCGTATAACGCATTTAACACAGAACCAGGTAGCATATGGTCTGCTAAAACATCATCGATATTCAGTAATGTTTTTACGAAATCATATATAGCTTGTTGACCTTGTTCTCCTGCCTGATTGTAAACATGAATCATTTCAATGTTTGCCTGCGTTTTCATGACTTCAATTTCATCTTCTAACTGTTTATTTGGTTGAGAAAGAGTAATCTGTCCATCATCATCCTTTGTATACTCTGCACCTACTTGTTTAAGCATTTCTTCAATCTGACTATTACGAGTATCTACAACATTTGTTAGAGCCGTGATAATCGGATAAATGCCTAAAGCCGATTCGACAAGTAACATATCTTTTCTAGGATTGATGTGAATATCTTCAAAATCGATGGTAAACATGATGTATTTACCTACTTTTTTAGCGTTTTTTGGGTACGCTTGAAGTTCTCCTTCTTCAAATCGAAACTTAATTTGGTAATCAACCTTTTTGACTTCCGTTTTATTTGCATCGCCTACGACTGCGAGATTGCCGTTATTTAAAACGGCATGAGGTGTATCATCCTCTCTCGCTTTTTCAAGACTTTTATTAATATCTAACCAATCATTGATTGTAAATTTGTCCATTATATTGCCTCCTTAGTTTGTATCGGTTTACAGGTATTCGCCTGTGCGATTGTGTTTCATAACATGGAAGAAACTTCCATCCACATCACGTTGTACACTGACTGTGAATGAGAATTCGCTATCACTGTTATTGATTGTCTGTGGGAATGAAGTAATCAATACGTTTGGATATTCATGTACTTCAAATACACCATCAGATTGAACTTTTGAGTAAGACATTTGAACTCGTCTTTCGTTGATTCCGTTTTCTGTTGCTACGAATGATTCAACTTCAGAAGCACGAGGATAAGAGATAATTACTGTCTTACCAACTAATTCTTTATTGAAATATAGATATGAACCCTCGAAATCTACATTTGGATTTAGTTTTGAGTTCACAACTTGGAACTGTCTTTCATCCAAATTCATCAAATTAGGGTGTTCAATGCGAGTTAAGATTGCATCGTTTACGTTACAAGCATCGGCTAATGAAGCGTAAGTGAAACCACATTTTTCAATGTATGCATCGGCAAGTTGTACTTCTCCATATCCCTCATGGTCTGTAGAAGTGTTAACTGTTGCTTCAATTGTTGCGATGTAGTAACCATCCGTTTTTTCTGTTCTCTGCATCAATGGGTTTAGCATAAGAACGTTTGGTGTCCATGTAGAAGCAGTGATTGTACGTTCAACAGTCGTTGTTGAAGTGTCGTATTTAGCCCCTAAACACATTTCTTCCAATGCATCGATCGTGTCATCACCCTCGATACCAGTTAAGCATCCAAGTTTGATAACTTCGTTATTTGCTAAATCGTCAATATCTTCAAAGAATGAGATTGAAGACATACCTACCATATATCCTGTTTCTTCTGCACTTGTTGAAGATACTTCAACTTTTACACGGATACCCTGAGTAGTTGCAGTCCATCCCTCTCCCTCTGTTTCTTCAGGAGCTTTTGCCAAGTCAACAGTAATTGGTTGATAACCATCATGTTTAACAGATACAGTCTGTTTATAAACATCGGCATTTGTCATTGTACTGTCTTTGATATCTGCGATAGTTACGGCTAATTCATAATTTCCTGCGGCCGGGAAGTCGATATACATGAACATAACGCCTGCAGAAAATAAGATAGCGTTTGTTGATTTTGCGAATGTTGCACTAGCCGTATGTGTGTAGCTAGAATCTGAACCAGTATTTTTTGTGCTAATCATCAATGTTCCACTGTTTTTACATCCAAAAGATTCACACACGTTAATCATGTCTTGAGGAACTGCTAAACGTGAATAAACTGGTGCGGTTTCTCCGTCGTAAGCAATATAGCTTTTAGTATTGATTTTTACACAAGAATCAATATCACGACTTAAGTTAAAGGTAACTTCTGCAGTTGTTTTATCTAGCTTGTTATAACCAACTTTATTTGCTACGATTCGATTGATGTTACACTTTGACATTAGGCTTGTCCTCCTTTATTCTTTGCAATAACACGTGTCATGGCTTTTTCTGCTTTGTAACCACCATGTGCATTCAAAACGGACAACTTACGCTGGATAAAAGCGTTAACATCGGTTTTCTTAGTTGTTTTTTTGATAGCCATACTTTTCTCCTTTATTTGAATTTTTGTATTGCCCTTTCTACGAATGGGTCTCCACTCGTTGCTTTTGCCTTCTTTGCAAATACATCCTTTTTATCTTCCACCCAATGCAGGGCTTTTTTTCTTTTAGGACGTACTTCTTTTCTTCCTTTCCAATACGCATTGGAATAATCAAATCCCGCCTTAGCTTTCAGTTGGTTTTGATCAATTCCAACGAAATACCTTGTATCGGATATCTTTTCTTTACACATACAACTTTTTAACGTTCCCTCTTTGCTATGGATTTCATTTCCCATAACATCTTTGAACTGTTCGGCTAAATCATCGAACTGTCCTTGAACTGCATCGATGCAAGCCTTAAGCAAATCAGTCTCGTTTGACAAAAGGATGTATCTCCTCATTGTTGTACGTGTAATGGTAATCTAATAAGAATTGTCCTTCCTTTTCGTTTACTTCGTATTCTCGATTTAAAACGAATACCATAACTCTGCCACTTGGAAGAATCATTCTTTTTGTATATGAAATAGTGTTGGAAACTCGAATTCTTGTACCACAAACTGGACATCCAGTTTTTTTTCGTTCGCCTTTTTCGCCTAAAAACTTAACAATCATACAACCATCCCTAAAAATCTATAACTTCTTCCACAAAGGGAAATCGTTTCCAATTGTCTTTGGTATGCAATCAACAATGTTCGTTGGATATATTCTTCTATCGTATCAGGTTCAACTGGTGCTTTATTTTCTGTTTCATCCTCGCAAGTATCACAGTTACAATCACATTGGTTGTATGCAATGAGATGTTGCAGGTAATCACAGAACACTGGAACAAGACACTGAGGTAAAAGTTCATATCCTGCCGTGTAACGAACAATGATTTTATGCAGTTTCTTACAACTACAAATATCGTTGATACCATAAGGCGATAAGTCGATATATAGCTTATTTTCATACGCATTGAACGAGAAATCCTCGTCTGCAAGCTCTATCTCTTCAAAATGGATTCCATCTCGTGTTTGTAGAATAATTTGGATTGTTTCAGATTTGATTTCTTTATAGTAAAGATTGGTAATCATCAATCCACCATCGCAATGACAAGAACGGATGAAATCCACATCGAAGACCTCCTCTCTATCACTAGAGAGGAAAGTCTCGCATGAACTGTTTTTCCAACACGTTATAGAACTGATTAAATCGACCAATTGCATGACATTCTTTTTAAACGAATCATTGTTTTTATCAGATTGTCTGATGCAATCGCAACTTGTTTGTAGTTGTTCGTAGATTGTTTCAAACATTATTCAGTTGCAGTGTTAATTGGAACGATTGTCTGAGGTTTAATCAAATCATCCAAACCATCCAAAGTAGCACCCATACAAGTTGCGCTTAATGGAATGTCTGTGATAACGGCTAATCGGTTAGGGTTTGTTCCAAATACTGCACCAAAGTTGTAGTAGAACGTACATTCAGTAGCACATCCATCAGATGGTGTATCAGTTGTAGAGATTGTTCTACGGATGAAATCTTCACTTGGTGATAATGTTGTACCCATGATTCCACCAACACTTCTTCCGTCTAACATCCATACATCACCAGTTCCCTTAGCTACATCTACTGGAACTGTCTTATCTTCAATGAATCGATAACCCATAAAACGAACGTTTCCATTTGCATCTTTCGTCCAGTTTGCAGGAAGTTCGCCATTGAATTTACCTGGAACGATAACTTTTTTAATAGCCATATATGTTAATGGATGTACTGCGAAAATGATTTCTCCAGTATTTGCACCACTCATTACGGCTAAACGACAACCTAGTGAATCAAAAGCTGCCAAGATATTCTGTCCTAATATTTTGATAACTGTTTTATCTTCTACAACTTCCAACAATCCGTGGAATGGTTTCAATACAGAAGTACCAGTTGCAGAAGTACCATTGATAATGTTGTAAGAAGTGAAGTAAACCATGCTTAAACGTGCCATACGATCACGAGCTTGTCTTACTGTTTCACCCTGACGAGCAAAATAACCAGTTAAATCATTTGACCCAAAACGTTTTTTGCTCCATACAAAGTTTTCTAAGATTTTGTCGCAATCTTTCAAACACAATAGCTTTAATGGAACTTCTGAACCACATTTAGCTAAATCAAGTGGCGTCCAACAACATTCATTTTGAGTATCTTCAGGCAATGTAGTTCCAACTTCCCAAGGAAGCACGATATTTAATTCACCTGAAGAATCACGATGAATCTGTGCAGACCCATTGTTAAATGCAGTCTGAATCTGACGGCTACGAGATGTACTCAATAACCACTGAACCAATGGGAAATTATTTTGGAAATCGTTTGCTAACTGATTCTGTGAGAAATCAGGTGCCATACCGATTTCTCCAATGTTGCTAAGCTTAGCGAAATCGACAATATCAACTGAATTGTTTTCTAAAACACTTGTTGCGAATGTAGGCATTATTTATCTCCTTTCTTAGGTTCAAGATTTCCTAAAAATCCAAATTCAGGATTTACAGTTGGTTCTTCCTTTTTAGAAGTTTCTGTTCCGTTCATTAGTTTTTCTAAACGACTTAGAACATCTTCAACCTGTGAATTTAATTTCTCCTCTTTTTCTGCCTCTTTTTTATCGTCTACTTTTGCTTCTTTTGCTTGTAATTCTGCAATCTTTTCTTTCAATTCCTTGTTTTCGTTTTCCAAAGTCTCGAATTTCTCCATGAAACTTTCAAGAATTGTTAATTGATCGCTAGATAATTCGATTTTTTCTTCCGTAACTTCTTTTTCTTCAGGTTTTTCAGTATTCAAATCTTCTTTTGGTTGAATATCTTCTTTTTTACCTGATAACAAATCTTTTAAATTCATTTCATCTTCTCCTTCTATGGTTAGATTTACGTTTGTACTGTCGACATTGGCAGGATTTCCAACAACGGAAAATCCTTGAATATCGATTTCTTGTATGCAAGGAAAGCCAAGTGCAAATGACTTTCTCCAATCCATCCTTGTTGCCATTTCAACACTGACAGACAATGGGATTTCCTGATTTTTTAAATCTTGTACGATATGCAGTGAATCATTTAAATGAGCACGTACATTCAACGCTTGTCTTCCGTCTTCCAAATCCACGATTTCTAGGTCTTGTTTTGTCCAAGTTCCTAGATTTAATGGCAAAGAGAATAAGTGAATATGTGCCAAAGAGATATATCCTACATAATCATCAGGGAGATTGTTATAAAACTTCTGTATCGCCCCTTTTTCGATAAATAGACGGACATCTTCGCCACCCTCATACATAATTGCCCCCTCGTTTAACAAGCGTGTTGGCTTGTCCTCTAGGAACGCAGAATTGGTAACGGATAACATCACGTTCTTTTCATTTAAAGATTCTAAATTGATGGATTCATCGATGTTCTGCTTTGCTTTTTTACGAACATCCAAACTTTTTTGAATGTTTTTTACGATAGTAGGTATTGGCATTAGTCAATTACCTCCAACGGATTGTAGGCAAGTTTTTTAACTCGCCCTCCACACTGCTTACATAATTCAACTTTGTATGGAATATTATTTGCCTTAAGCGAATCTTCCATCGCTTTTGAATAAGGCTTTTTAAACACGCAACCTCGAATTGATTTTTGGAACAATTCGTCTTCAGGAAGCTCATATTCCACACCAGGATCAAGGACAATATAGGAATATTTTGTAATTCCTTTTTCACGATAGACTACATCCACTTGAGTACGTTCTTTGATTGCATCGTGAAGTTTAAACGTTGCTATCTTTTTTGCTTGTGCCACGTTTTGCCTTCTTATCTACTGGTTTTAATTTGTACTCTTTGTTTTGTCCTCTCAGATATGCAAGTCTTTCTTCTTCAGTGGTAAACCACTTAATTTCTTTTTGTTTGTCCATCTCTAACAAAGCTCTAAATCTTTGCAATTATAATCAGTAGTGGATGTTGTCTGTGTAGCCAATCGTTCAACCGATTTAACGTTTTCAAACAAAATCGTGCGAGCCATAACATCTGTAGCCGTTGGAGTTGGTTTTGCCATGTTCGTTTTGTCATAATACGTGAAACCGATAGCGTCTCCTTGTCCATTCAAATAAGATTGGTACATTGCCCAAAAGTTTTGAGCTTGCTCATCTTCCAAAGTGATAACTTCTGAAGTCGTTTGTACAGTGTCTGCTTGTGCGGAAACTTCGGGTTTTAAAGTGATTTTTACATTGAATGTTCTTTTGTTAGTTGCCATGTTTTCTCCTTTCAATCAACAAAAAAGGCAATATATTGAGCCTTTATCTATGCAATAAACGTGAAAAACGTTAATGCCTAAATACTCTTAGCCCTCTATATTGCCTCTTTATATTCAGTTTTTAATTGGATATTAGAAATCCAAGGAATCTCCCGTTGGCTCTGTTTGCCCCTTTTGAGCCGTTAGGATTACATTTGCTATCTTAGCCAGTGCTTCATGGCTTAAGCTACTCTTGAAACTGTTGATAAATTCTTGGTCTGAAATTGTTTTCTTGCCCATGTATTTCGAACCAGTTTTTGAATTCTCGACAATTTCAACAACGATGTTGTTCGTATAAACTCGTCCAGTAGACTGTTCTTTGATAGCTCGATAGTCTGTAACAACTTCATAAATTGTTGTTTTTTCGTCTTTTTTAATTTTGCGATAGCGATTTAAGAAATAGTTATCAGGATTGATTGCAACTGCATGACACTGTGTTCTTGCGTAACACAATCCACCCTCTCTTGTTACTCGATTTCCAAAGTCAACTTTACCTTCGAGAATTTCCTCAGCTCTCTCTTTGTTATTGACCTTGACTGCATCGGCAAATGTATAAACATCTCTTCCGTTTACATTGGAAATTGGTTTTACATCGGCTTCCTGCATGATGCTTTCTAAAATACTCATGTTTTTGCCTCCTAAGAAATTTTTATAATATGGTCTGTCAATGTCTTAAGTGATTCCATGATTTGATTCTGAATATCGGTTGGAATCGTGCCACCTTCTTCCACTGAGGATTGGTAAGCCTGAATCAAAGAATTGACTGCCAATGAATATTTATATGATTCACTTGATCTATCCACGTTGTATCTTGCTTCATATTTATCAAAGTAGACTTTAGGAAGTCCAAGTTTCTCGGATAACAACGGAGAAAACTGTGTTGCGATTCCCTCTCTCGTTGGAATGATGATATTTACCATTGCGTTGTCAATAATCTTTTCCATCGAAACGTTTCCTGAAACATCTCCAAGTCCAATCAATTCAGGTGTCATTCCGATACACTGTGCAAGGATTGAACCCTCTTTCATTTGAAGATATTCTAGGAACTCCGTCGCCTTGGTTACACGTGGAATGTGATCGAATTTGTTCTCGAAATAAGAACTTCCCAAGATAACGTTGTCTGAACTTGAGTTTTTGATTTCCTGAGCTAGTTTTTTGACTTCTTCTCTAGCTCTCTCGGCTCGTAAGTCTTTCGTAGCATTAGACTGATCTAATATCTCGTTAGCCGATACATCGATATCTCCACCATTCAGGAAGTTATCTTTCATCCAAAAGATCAAACGACCAGGACCATCGTAAACGATATCGTAATTCAATCGTTGGTAAACATTTCCGATCAACTCTAAGCGTTGTTTATCTTGTCGCAACTTACTGATTCCGTTCTCTGTTGTTGTATCGGTTCTTAGATTGATGAAATCTTCAGGAAGTACAACCATATAATCTTTGTTTGTGGATAAGATTCGCCCTGAATTTCTGAACTCATCTCTATCTAACTCGATTGGTTTGTTACCTAAAGAAATCGGTTCATCCTCGTCAATGGAAATAGCATACGCAACAGTTCTGTTGAAGCCTAAATACTCGGTATCTTTTTTTACGATGCTTGTATATCGTTTGGCAGGTACTGGAATAATTCCGTTTTCTTCATCCAGCCATCGAATACCACTCTTTCCATACAAGAGCATATCTCGAATGGAATCCCTAAGAACGGAATAATTGGTAACCCCTTTTGCATTTCGCTTATAAAGAAAAGGATTCAAAACGTTGTTGTCTAACTCTTCGTTTCCTGTTGTCAATTTGTTTGTGAACATGAAGTTCAGGTAATTATCGATAACATAAGGAAGAGTTGGCAAGTTATTTATCATCCATTCGATTGCTTCAAACTCATTTTTATGCTTAACAAGTGTGAATCCGTTTTTGCAAACAGTGTTACACTCTAACAACTGATCTAATATTAACTCGGCTTGCGACCAATCGTTTTCGTTGTATCTTGGTTTTAAGGTTGAAGGACTTTTAGGAGAAGTCGATAATTTTTGTCTTTTTTTATAAATTCGTTTGTTCGACATTTATTTCCTCCTACTCGTTTTGTGTATAAACATAAATTCCTCCATTCATATTATACAACATAATTGAATGAACGGATAAAACGCAACAATCCAATTCATCAGGCGACTTTCCAATCTTGGCTTTGATCTCGTCTTTAGGAATAATGGCGATTTTTCCACCTGATTTGACCGTGGATTTGGTATATTGCATCTGATTTTTCAGGATATTGGCAACTTTTGTTGTCATTGTCAATTTTCCGTTGTCCATGAGTTGTTGCATATCCAAATACATCTCGGCACGCATATTCGCTCCGTATTTTGCTGAATAATGGTTGTTTTCCTTGCGTTTTTTCGTTGTTCCTGCTCCAAAGTTGATACCGACGACGTTAAAATCCGATGCATATTTGGCTAAACCCTCGACAATATAGACACCCCAACCGATATCGACACAGATAACCTTGGCTTTTGTCCGTCTTTGTATTCTTAAAATGGATTTAATTATCTTGTCTGAGGTCTTTCCATCCACCCATTTTCCTTTATCGATGGTAATAATGTCCAAAATACGGACATTTTTGTATAAATCCATGCAGGCAAGGCATACATCGATGTTATCTTTTCCTTTGTAGGCACTGTCGACACCCAAAAAGTACGTAAATCCTTCTTGTAAAGGGGAATCGTCCAAACGAATATTAGAAAACATAGATTCATCGCTATAATTTTCCAGTTCGCATAGGAAATAGCGTTGACACGTACTCTGTACCTTGAAGAAATCCGACTGTACGACTTGTTGTGTATTTCGTATTCGTCCTTCTTCGATGGCAGTACGAACATCCATCCAAATAATCAATGTATCTTCAGGAGGATTTTCTTCTGTTAGCTTGTCGTAGAACATTCCCTCGTGGTGAGGGTTGGAAATTTCAATTAAAAGGTCTTTTTCTCCGTCTACATTGGAGAATTCTCTTCGTCCTATCTCGACATACGATTCGTTTGGAACAAGTCCTGCTTCGTCAAGCATATAATCGCCACCTCGACCGATAGCCTGATTGGACTTCTTGGCATCGCTTGAACTTGCACCTAAGGTAATGGATTCGATTGAGCCTCCCCCTTTAAAGGATAGTTTTTCTTTGGAAACCGAGGTCTGCAGTTTTTCAATCTTGTCCTGATTGTCGACAAGCAATTTACTTTTGATATCCTGATGTGCATTTTGAATGTGCTTTGTAACATGACCCATGATGATTCGAGTCGTTGCTTCTGTTCCGGCAGCGACCTGTAAAGTATGTCCGTTCGCACCGATATAAATAGCAATCTGCCCCATCAAATACGATTTACCATATTGTGAAGTGGTAACGACAACGATTTGATTGTATTTATGTGTTTCGTAGTGTTCGATAACAGCCCCAAATATAACGGCTTGTGTAAAGTACAGATTTGTTTCAAAACACGTTGTAGCCTCGATAGCACCTTTCATGGCTAATCGTTTGGCTTCTGACATTTCGATGTTGATTCGTTTGTAATGCTTAGGAATGTACCCTCTTGTCCATTTCTCTAGGTTCTCTTTGGGTTCTGCACTTTCGCACAGTTTGACAACCTTTTCCTGAATTGAATTCAAATAATCTATTCCTCTACGTTTTCAGACGATACTTCCTTGACTTCGACATCGATAGGTTCGCCCAAGACCTGACGGATTCTACGTTCGACAATCGCTCTTTCGTCCTCAATCGTTAGATTCTGATTGATGTTAACATTTTTATTCACATAGACACCTTCCATCTTATTAGCAATATCTAAAGCCTTTAATCGGTCTTTCGTTTCGGCATCAGGCTCGATATCTCCCATAATCACTCCAGTCAAATACATGAGCTTTTCTTCGTAGGACAACTGTTTTGCCTTTAATCTGTGATGATTACGCTTGGAAATACGATTTTTTACATCTGAATCGTTTAAAACTTTCCATCCGTACAGATAATTAGCACTATCGGTTGCCTGAGGTCTATATTTTTTAACAATTTGTTGCATATCTTTGACTGTTCCATCTGGACACGTTTCCATAAATTCCATAAAGATACGATCTTTAAGATTCATTTCCTGAATTTGTGAGTATGTCTTGGTCTTGTCTTTGCGTGCTTTGTTCTTTTGCCTTGTCTTTTTCTGTACTAATTCACCCATTCAAATTACACCTCTTACTACATATAAAATTTTAACATTGAATTTTGAAAACGGACTTTCCACAAAAATCATGTGTATTTTTTTCGAGTTCGTTTTTTCGTGTTTGGAAAAGATTTTTCAAGAAAAGGGGGTGTATTTTCTTAAATCTGTACTTTTAAACCTTATTTTTGTGAAAAATTCTCAAATATCTGTCTTAAAACGTTTATTTTTGCAATTTTAATTTAGTCATTTTATTGTTTAATTTGGTCATTTTAAGGATTTTGACTAAATTGAAGTAGTTAGTTAAAGCTAATCAAGTTTGTAAAAATATGTGGCTCCAAAGGGGGGTATCTATATATATCTCCCCCTCTTCATTTCTGTTGCGTTTTTGAAATAATATATGATTTTCATATGATTAATACATATCGATAAAACGCTCATAAATGCACGCTAAAAGCCAACAACTAAAAAGAATATAAAGAGACTAAGAAGAAACTAAAGAGCCTTAGAATGCATTTAAACAAGCTTACATAAAACAATTCTATTTTATGCCATTCATTCAAGACATAATAAAAGAGCCTTTAAGCAAAGGCTTTTCAATCTTTATTTTCAAATGGTTTTGATATGCTATGTTAACAGCAGCTAAAAGCGATAAAAAAAAGAGCTAGACGTTTTAATAATGTCTAACTCTGCAAGCTAAGTAAATTATATATATAATAACTAGTAATAATATCCATATCCCAAATTTTAAGAAGAAACTTAATCCGATAATAAACAATAATATTCTAATCATGGTTACTGTCTTAACCTCTCAAGCAGTATTCAGCAATACTAAGAACAAGAAGAATAAGAGAAGCATAACCGATAATATTCAAG
>CALXUC010000069.1 GCA_944391575.1 uncultured Clostridia bacterium
GGAGATTCATTGGTTCGAGTAAATTGCGATATATGTTTTACGCAAGAAGAAAGAGAAAAATTAGAAGGAATTGAAGAAAACGCTAATAATTACACATTGCCTGAAGCAGATTCAAACCATTTAGGTGGAATCAAAATTGGATATAGTGAAAATCAAAGAAATTATGCGTTAAAACTAGACGAAAACAATCGTGCTTACGTTACAGTCCCGAAAGACGATGTAGAAGATATTCCTATCCCCTTAGCAACAGACAAGCAAGTTGGTGGGCTTAAAATAGGCTATCAAGATACTGGAAGCTTTCATGGATTGCAATTAGACGCAGACGGAAAAGGATATGTAAAAGTCGATATACCAGAAACAGTTGATATATATTCTGGAACATCAGAAAATCCCCCGGAATTTTGGAAAGACGGAGATATCTATATCCAGTACGAGGAATAATCTATGGCATTTGGACAAAATCAACATTTAGGTTGGATTGAGGGATGGACAAACGGACGTTATCGTGTATCAAACTATATAACATATAAACAAGATTTAGAAAACAGAAAACTTGAAATCACATTGACAAATCAACAGTGTTGTTCATTGGATAATATTCATACATTCCACAATAACGAAGGAGTAAACAACGGATATGGTTGGCAAGTCATGGGGGGACAAGTAGTTGATGTTTATGATGCAGTTAATGTTCCTGCAGGTGGATGTTGGACACATAATGGAGATAGATATGCAATTGTAACAGTCAATTATAACAATGACGGAAGTGTTCCTGATATTTTGATGTCAACGCAATTTATAGCTGGAATAAATCAATACGATACACCTGAATTTGACTGGACAACTAAAAACATAAAAACGTTATTTCCGAGTATTAACGCTAAGGTGAAAGCACCAACAATTACTAATGTAGATGTTATTTCCTCCACTTCAGCAACAGTAGAATTTACAAGCGTAGAAAACGCAACCAAATATCATGTTACATTGAAACACCAAGATGAAGCAGTTACGACATATATAACAACGGACACGAGATATACATTTAATCATCTTTCTCCAAACCAAAATTATACTGTAACAGTCCAATCAGAAGATGTATATGGAAATCGAAGTGATGCATCTGAGCCTTACTCATTTTCAATGAAAATTAATGTAGGACAAGTTGTTAACCTGATATATACAGAAAAGACAGCAACCAGTTTCATATGTACGTGGGATGAAGCAACCAACGCAACCTATTATTCAATTGAAGTGAAAAACGCAAACGATCCCAGTTTATTTGATGAATCATACGAACAAGTTGAAACTGAATTAACAGTAACAAACTTAAAATCTTATACTCAATATACAGTCATTGTAAAAGGCATGAATGGAGATATTGAGGGCGAGGAAACGCAATTAAGTGTTATAACAAATAAGTTTGAAGCTCCAACTGTGAGTACAACGATTGGAGTAAATCAAGTTACAGTTTCATGTTCTGATGTAGGAGCAAGCCAATACAACTTTAGTCTATACGATAGTGATAAATCACTTTTAGAATCACAAACAATTGAAGGAAGAACTTACGTTTTTAGTAATTTGGAATCTGGAGATTATTTTGTTCGAGTTGTTGGATATGATGGAAATTACGGAGACTATAGTGGGTATTATGCATTCTCGATTACTGAAGAAATCTTAGACCCACCTGGAGGTTTATCGGTAGTAGAAACTACACCAACTAGTGCAACTTTATCATGGGATGAAGTAGCAGATGCTATTGGATATGCATTGTATCTGTATGATGAAAGTACGACAACTCAAATTAAGAAAATATCGCCAATAACAAGATTGGATTATACGATTACAGGATTAGAACCTGAAACATGGTATTATGCAAGTTTAAGCTCTATTAATTCAGACGGAAAAGAAGGAGAGAAAACCGACATAATAGGTTTTGAAACATCAAGATTAAAGAATGTAAAGGTTCTTGTAAATGTAAACGGTGTGGCAAAAGAAGGAACTATGTATACAAATGTAGCAGGAGATTTCAAAAAAGTTATAGATATATATTTTAATGTTTTAGGAGAAGCAAAGGAGGCTATTTCACATGAATAAGTGCGTTTATAGAAAACACAATTACATTATCACACCAACACCAGATGACCCTAGTGAAACGTGTGCAACAAAGCAAGAATTAGATGATGCAATTGCAAATGTTCAATCACAAATTGATGGCCTTTCTGAAAAGGTTACAGAAATTGAAGGCAAGTTATCAAAATCTAAACAAGAAGCCGTTGAATTTTATTACAACATGCAACGTGATGGAAAAGTCTATCAAACACGATTCTATAAATTTGATGTAAATCCAACGTCAGGCGGAACAAAAATGTTAGCAAATGAAGGTCTTGTCTGTGAGCCTTCTACTGATACTGTGGAAGGACGTGACGATTATGAAAGCATTCCATTGTTTAAATGGGTACATTGTAACTACAAACGTGAAGCAGATGGAACGCCTTACCCTGTTGCTATTGAAGGCGATGAAAATTATAAGACCACGGGTGATGTCGACGTTGGAAGCATGATGATGAGTTTTTGGTATAAAGTCGAAGAAAACGGTGATTATATCGACTATTATATTTCAGATAGTCCAAATG
>CALXUC010000070.1 GCA_944391575.1 uncultured Clostridia bacterium
AAACCGGATAAGCGGATCGCTGTGAACTTCGCAAAGTATATCACAGATACCATGAACGGATTCTTTATCGGAATCCCAATCAAAATTGCCTGTGACGATGAAAAAGTTGCTGACTACGTAGAGTATCTGGATCAGTACAACGATCAGGATGACAATAATGCCGAGCTGAGTAAGCTGTGTTCAATCTACGGGAAAGGGTATGAAATGTATTACGTGGATGATCGCGGAGAAATAGGGATTACTTATCTTTCTCCTGAAGATGCATTCATGATATACGATGATTCGATCCTGGAACGTCCGCGATACTTCTGCCGGGTGTACAAAGATGCAGATGATATAGTGTATGTCAGTATATCGGACGAATCCAGAGTCCAGTACGCAAGCATGGAGGGAGGGCTTCATTGGATTGCAGACTTGGAAAAGATACACGGATTTTCAGGAGTGCCTGCAACAGAGTACAGGGAAAACGAAGAAGAAATCGGTATATTTGAACCTGTCCTGACCATGATTAACGAGTACAACGAGGCAATCAGCGAAAAGGCGAACGATGTCGCATATTTTGCGGATGCCTATCTGAAAGTGCTCGGGGCAATCGTGAAAGATGAAAATCTGGAACAGATTAGGAATAATCGGATCATTAATTTCCCGGGAACGTTGGAAAATGGACAACTTGATGTTGACTTCCTGCAGAAGCCTGACGGAGATACATCACAGGAGCATTTGCTTGACCGTCTGGAAAAGTTGATATTCCAGATCAGCATGGTGGCGAATATCAGTGATGAAAATTTCGGTACATCCTCCGGGATCGCCTTGAAATATAAGCTACAGGCTATGAGCAATCTTGCATTGACAAAGCAGCGGAAGTTTACATCCGGAATGAACCGAAGATATATGCTGATATTCAGCAATCCGGTGTCCGGCATGAACCCGGACGACTGGGTGAAGCTCAATTACACATTCACTCAGAATATGCCGGCGAACCTCTTGGAAGAGTCACAGATCGCCGGAAACCTTGCAGGAATCGTTAGCCAGCAGACACAGCTTTCTGTCCTGTCGTGCGTGGACAACGTACAGCAGGAGATCGAACAGATCAAGCAGGATGAGGAGGCTGGGATCACGGATGGTTTCCCGACAAATAGAACGGTAGGGGTGGAGGAAACAGAAACATTAAGTCTTGCGGAGGCCAGGGCATTGGAAATGGAGGAATAAACATGGTATTGGCATTCACAGAAGCGGAAAAAGCCAAGATTGAGAGCAGTGGTATGATGGTGATCGAGTTCAAAAGAAATCTGAAAAGAATAAATCATACTTGTAAGGCGATCGCTCTTGCTTTGGATGAAATTTCAAAGGCGGCTGGAATCCTTATGGAGGCAATTCATGTTTTTTGCGAGAAATTCGACGAAGCTATGGATGATCTGAAGCTTGCCATTGAAGAAATCAAGAAAAAAGTCGGATATTCAAATTCTTGGAGGTATAAGGTAGTAAAGATCTTAAGCAAGTGCACGGGGATCGAAAAGAAGTCAATCTGGAAAATGACAAGACACACGTATCTTGCGAGGAGCTGTTGTTAATGAGTTACTGGACGGACAGACAGGAACAGCTAAAGAAGACAGCGGAGAAAGATGAGACGAAGCTTAAGAGGCGGCTGTCTGACTTCTACGACAAGGAGTTCAAGAGGCTGGAGAAAGAGATCGCCGCATATTATCAGCAGTACGGCGAAGACAATGTCATATCCTACCGCAACTTGCTCCAGAGCCTGTCAGATGAAGACCGGCGGCTCCTGATGGAGAGGATGGATGAGTTTGTTGCGAAATATCCGCAGTATTCCAACCTCATGCCGGTCAGGGAGTCGATATACAAACTGGACAGGCTCCAGGGCCTCCAGTATTCCGTCTACATGACAGAGGCGGAGATTGCGGGGTTCACAAATGAGCAGATGACGGAGTATCTTACAAAGCTTTCCCAGAAGGGCATCAACTACGGTATGGAGACGCTGGGTTTTGGGAAGAACTTCTATTCGATCAACTCGGACGTGGTGAAACAGTTCGTTGATGTACATTGGCTGAATGAAGAGAACTTCTCCACGCGTATCTGGAACGACACGAAGAAACTGGCGCAGTATCTGAATCAAGATCTGGCACAGGGCTTTGCCCGGGGCGACAGCTACGACAAACTGGTGCGGAATCTCCGGCAGCGGTTTGGCCGTGTGAACCGGAAGGATGCTTACCGGCTGATATACACTGAGGGAACATTTGTCATGGCAGAAAGCACAATGCAACCATTCAAAGAGGATTTCACAAAGTACCGAACCTCTCCGGTATTGGATGGAAAAACATGCTCGATATGTCGGAATATGCGGCACGAGGTGTTCGAGATATCAGAGAGACAGCCGGGAGTAAACTTTCCGCCCTTTCATCCGTGGTGCCGCGATTCGTGGGAAATCGTGGTGGATGACTGGGACGCATGGATTGATGAATATGTGAGGAAACACGGAGGTAACCCGAACGCCGCATCAGACGTTCAGAAGCCGTCCGAGGTACGGTGGAACAAGATACAGCCTAAGAACAGACTGCCGTCAGCCGTTGGTGCTGTAGGAACGGTACTCACGGTGCTTGGTGCGGCAGAACTGATTAAATATCTGTTGGGTGGTGATGAAGAATGAAGTTGAATATTTTGGGAACAAAGTACAAAGTTGAGACGCATAAGATTTCAGAAGATGAAACG
>CALXUC010000071.1 GCA_944391575.1 uncultured Clostridia bacterium
AAGTGCAAAATGTAATAAACTTAATTAACATTATTAAAAGGAGAAATTCAAATGGTAAAAGATAGTTTAAAAAATCGTGTGCGTTTTTCTTCAACACTTTCTCCAGAAGTTGATAAAGCATTAAAAGAGTATTCTCAAAATACAATGATACCAATTAGCAAGATATTGGACTCTGCAATCATGGAATATATATCAAAAAAATAACAAATGATATTTGATGTGCAACAAATTGTTCTAGCATGTACGGAACAAACCATATTGCTTCACTGCCTACAATGTCATAAGTTCTTTCAGATATATCTTTTGTCTGTCTCTTACCCGACTCCGCATTACCATGCCACCTCAAAGTATTTACTGTTGTCGGGAGTTTCGGTCAAGTCATATTCTTCTCCGTCTACTCCTTTTCCGTTCTTCCCAATACACCGATATACAATTCCATCATATTCATAGAAATAACCATATTTAAAGGTATATCCTGCTGAAATCTCTTCTGATGTTACAGAAATTGGATTTTCATTTGTCTTTCCGATTTCCGTATTTTCGGTACGCCCCGTTTCTGGTATAACTTCTCTAAAATATTTCCCACCATCTTCCCCGGGAATATTTTTCCCATCAAACTTAGTGTTGTTCTTTACTGTCCGATACAGCTTATCACCATATCGGAAAATCATCTCTGTTTTCTTTACCCTAATATTATTCTCAACCAGCCACTCATACTCCGGATACAGTTCCGGAACCGTTCCGGCTGTTTCGTCCGGAAGATTCTGCGCTCCGTGTACAGCCATCTGGCAGATTGCCTTAAAGTATTCCGCTTTCACTGTTGACCACCCCCTCAAAAATCCTGTTCATGTCTGCGTTCTCCTGCTCGAGTATTTCAATTCTTTTAATCAAACTGTCCACATCCGTCTTATTTTCCGTGTATTCATAATTTAAATATTCTTCTGGATGCGCCTGTATGTCCTCAAGAGGCAATGCATCCGCCGGCCCAATGATCTCGTTGTAATCATACTCATAATAGCTTTCCTGTGTCTGGCCATCTCCCATATCCGGATAAGTTTCAGTTCCCTGTGTCTCATTCAGGCAGAGGAATATATAGATTTTTTCTCCGGACGTAATCGTCTTAACCCGTTGCTGTGGCTGTGAAAATCTTGCTTTCATTTCTTCTTATCACTCCCTTGCATTTTTTTTGATAATTTTATTAACCTTGCACCGCAAGTCCTTATGAGGGGACACCCCTCTTTCCCTACGGGAAATTCACCCCGTAGGCCATTTTAATCGCAGGCGAGGAAGCTCCAGTACCCGCCCGAAAGCGAGGAGTTCAGGTACAAGAAGCCCACCCCGGCACCCGAACCGTGCCAGAGACCGCCACCCTGCAAATACTCACGCAGAGTATCCGATGACGCTCCTCCCGCATAATACCGGTCGCATACTCCTTGCGTTGAGCCACTCCCTTCCGCAGATGGCCACCATGCAGCGGTATTTTCGTCAAGAGAAAGATCTCCGATATACCAGTCCGCTGCGGTGCCTGTTGCGCTATTTGGAATCGTACCTGCATTTTTATAAGTAGATAAAATCGTTTCTTGATTATTTGAATGCACAGTTCCTTTTTCGGCTGTGTATACAGTGCGACTTCCATCTGCATTTAAATACGCCACTGTGTCGCTTGCTACAATATAGCCACCCACGAGGTACTCCCGTCCTTGGACGCGATATGGGTGCTTCGAATCCGTATTGCTCACCGGCGATCCGTCATGATGACCGATGACGCTATCCGTCAGACCGGCCACAGCGTGCATGGATGACAAAATAATCGGAGCAGAAAATGTATCGTCATAAACGTGTGGCATCGTGTTAAATGCGGATGCTTCCGGAATGTCAAGATAAATCGCCGTGTTCTCACCATCCGGAAGCGCTTCTTTCCGCAAAACTTTCACATCGTTTGCGTATTCATGAATCGATGCCTGTCCACGGTCATTATTTGCAGTTCCGCTGTTGTTCCCGCCATATCCGACCGATACGCACGTTCCAAGTGGTATATTTTCAGCTTGCTCGTTTGTGACTGGGAAATAAGTGCGATTGTCCACGCTTTTAATGGATGCTTCATACTGAATACTCCAATTCGTAACGCCCGCAAACAGAGATTGTGAACTTTTCGTTGCTCCTTTGATCGCGTTGAAAATGAATTGGAAGGTATTTCTTTCAGTGCCCGCCCCTTTATATCCTTCTCCTTTTTCACTATAATTTGTGATTATATTATTGTGTGACTGATTACGCTCCGGTGGCAATCCTGGCTGAGAGCGAAGCTTTCCATCAGAGGCTTTCCCAGAGATGTAAGCCGACCCGATACACCACGGAACGGTTGTACCATCCGCTTTTTTACATTCGCACCACGGCACAAGACCTAATTCCGGATGCGGGCTATCGGAGATTGTAATGAGGTCGTATTCCGGGTTACTTGCATCCCATTTCCAATAAAACGACATCTGCATTGCGCCGACATCCACCGCGCCGGTCGTTGCGTACCCGCTTGTACCTTCCAGTGCTGTGGGTCGTGCTGTGCCGTCGTCTGCATCTCGCACATAGTTGCAATGTACCCATTCAAAAAGCGGATGTTGCCCGCTCAGATAATCGTCCCGCCCCTCTTCCGTATCCGTGGACGGTTCAAAAACTAATCCTGCATTGTCCAGCAGCTTCTCTCCCGTGCTTGTAGGGTTCGATGCAAATTTCCAGATTTTAGTCTGGTACACTTTACCGGTCCGGCGCAATGCATAATAATTTTCTATAGCCTTTTCTAATACGGTCTTTGGAACTGACAAATCCCTGATTGGAACTTCTCCATCTGCCGTCTGTATGTATGCCGCATAATCATTTTCTAATACTGCCATATTAATCTCCTTCCTTCGAATCAGTTCCGAATGTTATAATGTGGTTTCGGACAGTTGGTATCGCCGATATCTTCGTAATCGCTTCTTGTTCTGCTTCTCGGACGTCCTGCACCGCTTGTTCAGCTGTCGTTTGAACCAACTGCATTAATTGAGCAATTACATCCGACTGTTCTTCTGTCGGTTCTGGCGTATCAACTTCCAATCCTTCCAAAACCTGTGATGTGGCCAGCGTAGTGTTCCATTCATTCTGGATTGTTTCACCGGAAACTTTTACTGCACAAACAACAAAATTCACCGTACCACGGTACATTGTAACCTTCCTGGACAATAGCCATGAAAACTCAATATTGTCTCCGTTTGTTTCCACGTCTTCAACAATATACTGGTCTTTGTCTCCATTTGCATTCTGATAGTTAATGCGTATTTGCAATTTGGAAAGGTCTATATTATCACCCACGATTTTAGGACATTCAAATTCAATTCTTTCTACTTTTTCATCCGATTCAACGCCTAAAATCTGATAAATTTCCGGTATGACGATTTCACGGCTTTCTGGGTCAATAACGCACTTGTCAGGGGATTCTACAGATAATGGCATGATTTCAGATTCCATTTGGGCTAATAATTCTTCCGCTGTCATATCAACCCTCCTGTTCGACAAGCACTTTATTTGTTGTAATTTTATAGTCTCCATCAACTCCAGTAATAGACACTTTAAAGTTGCTCCATGCAAGCGCCTCGCCTGGAATTATGCACGTTCCGTCTGAATTTATAATAACCGGATATTCTTTGCCGAGACACCAAAAGGAAGCGGCAACTCTGCACCCTTTCCATTCCCGCCCAAGGCGGAATTTTGCCATCAAGTATCCGCTTGTCCCAGGAGAAATCCCAGAAAAGTCGCACTTAGGGGATTTTGAAAGCTTTTGGCCATCCACTATGAATAATAAAGTTCTCATGTCGTTTCCACCTCCGGGCGAGACAGGAAAATAACATGTTCAACTACTGAAATTTCAGGCTCATCAGACGGTAATACTTCCCCAGACTCATTAACCCTTAAAATTTTTCCTGAATTTTCGGGCCCCTGGTCCTTAGACACAACTCCATAATCATCTGACGTTTTGTCTCCCGATACTTCTACGCCATTAATCTTAGGCTTATTTGACAAGTCATTGTAATCCGAGGTTCCTCCCGACCCGCTACCGCCAGCTTCAATTTTCTTATGAAGAATTGCGTATGCCTCATCTCCTGTCAATCCGCTTTTCCTTCCCATTTCAATCCCCTCCTGCTACAGTTTGTACCATGTATCTGTTGACTTTAGGTATTTGTAGTAATCTCCGGTGTCAACGCATAATGCGGAACTCCCATCTCCAACATAGTGCGGAAGCTTTGCAACGTCCGCGGATAAACCGTTGTAATTTCTAATATTTCCAGATGCAGAAATTGCCACCCAGCTTCCCAAATCCGGTATTGTGTCGCCAGGATAATAAGTCTGACCGTCTACTACCATTGTTTTGTCTGCTACTGCCATTTACGCCACCAGCCTTTCTATTCCGTATGGTTCTACATACATAAATCTGTTTCCGAGAACATCTTTTGCCACGCCAAATATCATGCCTGAATAATCAGCAAGAAAATTGCACGCCCATTCCTCTGCTTCTAACCAATATTTTCTCTTTACCATGCGGTGCAGGTCACTTATCAAATCAAAGCTGAATAATGCTGCGTGTCCTAACTCATGGATAAACACTCTATTTAGCTTTTCTCCATAAAGTTCATTTGACAAATAGAT
Organism: uncultured Clostridia bacterium; assembly: GCA_944391575.1. Taxonomy (GTDB): domain Bacteria; phylum Bacillota; class Clostridia; order TANB77; family CAG-508; genus CALXUC01. Next base: position 4,675 of record CALXUC010000071.1, read on the forward strand.
TGTCATAGTGGCGCTGTCAGTTACTCCTATTGTGAGAGTACCTGTTCTGTCCACCAATACCGGGTCTGTGGGATATGTAAATCTCACTCGCCATCGCAGACCGTTCATGTAAAATTCATCTATCATGTCATCACCGCCAATCTATAATCAAAAAGAGCCAACCTCATAAGAAGTCAGCCCTTTTCGTATTCAAATTACTGTAACTGCTGAACCATCTTTGTGAGGTCGGCTTTCATTGTCTGCCTCAGTGTCGGGTCAGCATCTTTCCACATTTCGCGAAGATTTTCGCTTATGTCCGACATGTACTCTTTCATAGAGTCATCCATCTGCTTTTTGGACTCAGCGTCCTTTGTCTCATGGTAATGCCTGCGCCTATCCGAATATCTGTCATAGCTTTCCCCATATCTGGACGGCTGTCTCGTGCCCTCGTACCCGGAGCGACTATTCCCACCGCCATAATTTTCGGAGTAAGAGCCAGAGGACGAGGAGTTTCCCATGTTTCCACCTGTATATCCCATTCGGTATCCGGTCATCGGATAAGGCATTTCATCGTACATACCATATTCGTCCATGCCATCCTCCATCATATGAAGATAAGGAGTGTAGCCTGCGGAACGCCCTCTGCCGGAACGGTGAACAAATCTTCCGTTTGCGGCACGTCCACGGTATCCCATGCGACCCATAAACTTTTCTTCCTCTTCCGCTTCATCCATCGCACATACAATTCTGTAATCTTTATCTGCACAGATTGCGTTTTTAATAATCTCCATAGTATATTTGAGTTTTTCCCAGTCTTCGGCATTAAAATTGTCAAGGCCTTTAGCTTTTGCTTCTTCCATGACTTTTTTGCCTATTTCCATAGCCATTTTGTGCATAAGCTTACCTCCTTAACAAATCCGTTCCACAATGACGGTCAGGTTGCGAACCTCAATCGTCTGTGTATTCGGGTTGACTACTGCAATGTTAGTGGAACAAGCACCGGCGCAAACAATTTCCTCAAACGCTACGGCAAATTCATTACCAACCGCCGCAGGAGTGACTGTTGCTACGGAACTCTGTACTACTTCTCCATTCAGAGAAAGTGCAAGGGAAATCGGGTCTACGGTTCCGCCTGTCGGAATATCAATGTTCGCTTTTACGAACACTCTGTATCTTGCCGGTCTGCAATCACATCCGCTTGTTTCCAGACAAATCAGTCCGGAGCCTGCGCGATGATGGACGCAACGGCTTTTAATAACATCTGTTTCGAGCAATGCATTCTGCCCAGCTTCTACTTGCTGAACAAATACGCTTTCAAACTGACTCATTTTCTATTCTCCTTTCCAAACTGAAAAGGGATAGAGCCAATATCTCTTAGCATCTATCCCTTGAAATGTTTAGTAATATCGACTATCTGTCGAACATCCCATAGGGAAGATACTAATTAGCAACCACAGCCGCAAGCGTTATATCCGCATACGTTACCAGATACTCCGAAAGCAAAACCCGTAGGATTTACAATGGTCTGATACGGAGAACAGGTCAGGTATGCAGGAACCGGTGTCGGTCTGAGTGCATTTACGATATTGTTTGTCTGAGCCGCATTGGACAGCTGAAGCTGTGCGCTCTGGAGTTCGGTCTGGAGAGACTGAATCTTATCCTGAGTAATCATATCAACGATTCTCTGTGTTCCAGCGTTCTGTGCGTCAATCACATCTCTGAATCCTGTGTTAAGAGCCTGCTGAATAGCAGTTCCGTTGTTATTCACGGTATTTTGGAGAATGTTTGTTTGAGCGGCAAGGTTATAATTCACCTCTCCCAAGCCCTGTTTTAAGTCGCAGCAGCAATTCTGGAGATTGTAGCCAAGATTGCTAATATTGCTGTTTACGGAATTAAACCCGTTACAGAGCTGAGTACCGATTCCAGTAATTCCGTTCTCGATACCCTGTGTGGAAAGGGC
>CALXUC010000072.1 GCA_944391575.1 uncultured Clostridia bacterium
GAGTGTGAGGGTTGTGAGGTGAGTTTTGGTGTTATTTTTAGTCCTATTTTTAGTGCTATTTTATTGAGAAATTGGTGCTTTTTCGAACTCGTTTTCGAAGTGATTTTAAGGTGAATGTGGTGGATTGGTGATAGATTGGGGTTTTTTGTAGTATATAAGGATCGAGGATTTGAAATTTTGGTGAGGCTTCTGAGTGGAACACATAGGGGTTTGGTAACAATTTTGCATTGATTTATAAATGTAAATACACCCGGGCGTTTGCGTTTTGTGCAAAAGTGCAAACGGGATAAAATAGATCAAGACGATAAATTTTCTAAAAATTAATACAATATATGGATAATGGGTGGGGGATGGTTTTAGAGGAGTTCGCACATGTAGTTTTCAAAACTACATGCTAAAGTTTTCACAACTACATCACATAGCATCAATAACCACTACACGTAGTTTTCAATACTACATGTAACAATTTATAAAACTATATATAACAGTAATCACAACTATATCTAACACCACTAACACCTTTAAATCAGCGGATTTCTACCACTCACAAAGATAAAAAAATAATACATAAATAATACATAGCATAAAAAACCATATAACATAATATCAAAAACAATATTACATGGTATCAATTACAACTACATGTAGTTTTAAAAACCACATACAACAATCTTACAAACAATCTTATAAACAATTCTCAAACAATTTACAGCATAACACCATAAACCCACTAAACCACACCTAGTCAGCATTAATATAAATCAATACTGCACCAATATTACAATGCAACTACAAACCAATACCACTCATTATATCTAATTGTATATACATTACATACACCACACACAATACATACTAATACATACACAACATACACTAATACACCATAATATATACTACAATAACATAAGTGCGCACTACAACAACATAAGTATACACTATTACATACACAATACATACAACAACCATAATTGTATATACAATTTCCTGGTCAGCGTCTGGCAGCTAAACATATATACGGCATACAATACATATACATGATGCACACTATATACGAGCGTACACGAGCGTATAAAGCCGTATATCGTCATATACCGCATCACAGATACATTTATCAACATATCTACTATATAAGGCGATATAAAAGCATACAATCAATGATTAATCATGTATAGGTTTAATATCTATTGTAACGTCATAATCTACAGCATTACACAAACGTGTAATATCATATATTGTCAGTTGTTGTTTTTTGTATATGTTCTGTAGCTGTTGTGGTGATATGCCTATTTTCCGCGCAATATGGGCGTTAGTAATTCCTTTGCCGTCTATATAATTTCTATAATCTTTTAAAAATTGTTCTGTATCATGATATTTTAGCATTATATCAACTCCTGTATCTAATACTATTTACATTTTTAATTATAAATAATTACTAATATAAATCAAATAAATAATATAATCATTTATAAATATTTCACAAACTGATAAAAATATAAATAAAACTATTTACAAACATAAATAAAAGTGATAAGATTACACCATCAAAACAAAAACAGCAACGCCCCACGGGGACGCTACAAAGTGCAAGGCTCTGCAAACTCACATAGTAGATACCCAAAGGGCAAGCAGTTAAAGTTTTGATAAATCATTACATAGTAACATTGTAAATCATTTTTCTTTCTCTAGCAATAGAGAATATAAAAAGGAGTGACAAAAGCTAAACCGGATAAGGGCGAGCCTAGCAAGCTAACAATCGCCTTTGCACTTTGACAATTACATATTGAAAAGCAAGCCGGAAAAGTAGGTGCTATGGGGTAAGGTATACCACTTAAAACCGTATCTAATAACATTCAGAAATGAATATACATTAGTTATTAGTTGCAAGTCGTATATTGAGGACAAAGATTAGTAGAGAAATTCTTAAAAAGGCAAGTCAAGTAAATATGTTTCAGATTTCCGAGCGTCGAATCTAACAGGACGGAAAAGGGCGTAAAGTGTGAAAATCACTTGTCAGAATTTCGGATTATAAACTTACATAAGATATACACTAAAAAGACGTGACGTTACGTCTTATTTTTTACGGATAAACAAGATGGAAATCAAGTAACGCCTGTTTCACTGTTTCCAGAAACGCTACGGTAAAGTAAGGAAAACATAAACAAAAACCACTTGAAAGTAAATCAATACCTGTTATCGGTAGACGGGTTTCCAGTCCGGCGGGCGCTCATGACGCTGACAGGTATTTTTTAGTAACCCTACAAATCAATAAGCCTTTACAGTATCGTTTTAGATATTGCTATTGCGGTATTGTAAAGCACTAAGAAAAGTAAAGGAGAATGTAACAATGAAATTATTTGTAACCTATGAAGATACAGGATGGAATGCACAAGGTGAAATGCTTGTGTTAGACGAAAACGGCATGAAAAAACTGTATAAAGAAACAGTTGATAAAGAAACATATGCTTTCTTTGATGCTTGGCTCTGGGATATGCTGAGAAGTGGCGTGTTTTCACAAGATTATCCCACATACAGAGTAGATTCTTTTTCTGGAAACCATCACATAAAGAAATATTTCTATTATGTAGAAGAAGCGGAAGAATACGCAAGGGAAGAAATAGATAAAGCTAAAACGGTATATCTTCTTGAGCATGTTATTGACGGGAAATATGACGTAATAAAAATGTTTGAATAGAAAAAATTTATCAGTAAAGGAGAATGAGTCATGAAAAACTACGAATACATTAAAAACGAACTGGAAAACAGAAAAGACCGTAGCGCATGGGACAAAGGCGTTACCATTTACGCTTTAGAGTTATTGGATGAAATTAAAGAATACATAGACTACAACGGCAAAGAACCGGAAACATTGGAAGAATTAAAAAGAATCGCCCTCAATGGTGCGGAAAACTGGGACGAGTACAGTTGGGGCGGATGCTCTTTAATTTATAATGGTGACATTGCGGAACGTCTCTGTACACCGTCCGAATTAAAGAAAACACGTAACGGAGAGCGCAGACCAAACGGCCGGGAAGAATGGCTTGACGTGCAAGCAAGAGCATTAAGGCAGGCTTACAACCGGATTAAATGGATTTTTTACATGGTAAAGGAGCGAAAACAATGAAACGGAAAATCTTATACATAGCCTTAACAGTAGCGGTGTCAGTTACCGCTTTTTTTGTTGGAAAAAATATTGATCCACAGTCGGCAACCACGCCGGAAAAATTAGAATTAATAGAACTGACCGGAACAACTTCTGGCGTCTATCTTGACTACACAGACGAAACGGAAGAATCATTCTATTCATTTACTATTACAGCGGAAGAATTAGAAAAACAGGGTTTTATTAACGTTTCCAATATCAAAGGTTGGGAACACTGGGAAGAACCGGAAGAAGTGGGCATTGAAATCCAGGGCGAAAACTGGACGTATATTCTTGAAAAACAGCCATATACAACAGATACGGAAGTATCACGGCTGTATTAGTTGTATATAAAGCGCATGATAACGGAAAAATCATGCGTTTCAATATGTAACTAATCAACCACATTTAAAGAAAAGGAGAACGGAAAAATGGATAAGGCACCTAGATATATGAAAGAATATGCAAGTAGCATAAAAAAATCAGCAGAGGCGTATAAGAAAAGATTTAATCATGAAAATGATGATCCGTGGAATGAAACAATAGAATCAGCGGAAAAAATTGTAAAGAACTATGAGCGCGGATTAATCACAGACAGAGAAGCGATGCGGATGCTTACGGAACTTTCTTATTAGAACCAGATAAAAACAGTATTTCAGCGGATGGAGGAATGGAAAAAATGCATAAAAATTTTTATGGATATGAGAAGGGGAACGTTGAAACACATTATACGATAGAATTTATTGACGATCCGAAAACGTGGGAACGGTTTTTAAAAGCCGATAATATCAACAATTCTTATGAGCCATGGGAACTTTTTACTGTAAAAGAATATGACAATATTACAGATGCGATAAGATTTTTTATCGTCAAAGGATCTCATGAAGGCACTTATCTGATTCAGATGATGGAAAATATCTATCATAATGGAGAATTGATCTTAGAAAATCCCGTTGAATTTTCTGATAATCTGTATACAGCAATAGCAATAAACGTCAATAAAGATATACAGGAACGGCTTGTAAAGATATCTAATGCTTATGAGAGTGTATTACAGCTTATAGAACATTATAAAAATTTTCTCAAAAAGTATCATGCGGAAGAACAATTTAAAACATATTTAAAAGAGCAGGAGGAAAAATCATGATCAATTGGGCAAATATAATAGAGAACAACGAAGAACCACTAAAAGAAGCGCTCAAAAAGGCGTTCTGTGACGCTGTGGATCATCTGGATATGGAATTCACGGTTGAAATCTATCCGGATGGAACGATTAGAACGACAGAACACACTGCCGGATCAACATTTCAATCCCATGACTCATGGGCAGGAAAATCCCATATTGTAGGAACATTTTGTTTCTACAATATGGATATAGAAATCACGGAAGAAACAATCCGCAGCCATATGACGGAAAAAGAAATTTTAGACGCACAGGAACGCGCAAAGGACGATTGCTTATCATTCATGGAATATATCTACTCTTCCGGAAGATATGGAACAATCATTGAAGATTGTATTGACGAGTGGAAAGAATGGTATAAAGATGAATACGCGCTTGCAAGTGCGGAAGATGTGCTTGAAAAGAACTATGAAGAATTGTCATATCTGGAGGATTAAAATGATATACAGAAGAATACATACAGCTTGCGGATCTGAAATATTAGAACCGTTATCAGAGATAGAACAGGCAATCTACAAACGAAATAAACGGAACAAAAAACGAAAAAGAAGCAGGGAAGAAGAAGTCAGCGCATATATAGCCGGACTTCTTTTTTTTGGAACAATCGTTTTCTTTATTGCTGCATGGGTTATTTTTGGATACGCCGGATAAAAAGTGTAATTAATACACTATAGAACGTCGGAAAAGGTGCAAGAAAAGGAGAAGTAAGGATGCATATTATAGAATTAAAGAATGGAAAAAACGTATGTATAGGTGGATATTGTGATGCCTTGGATACTATCCGAGAAGAACTCGGGGACGAGATTACTACAGCATTAGAAGAAGATATCACAGATACATTAGAAGAAATGAGATCTGAAAGAGATATTCAAGAGGAAGAAAAAGAAGAGTATGAAAGAAACTGTGAAGGTTACAGGGATATGCTACAAGAAACCGTGGAAGAATTAGATGGAGTGCTAGAATCTATGGAGAACGCAAAAAGAATCAATAAAGAAAAACTGTTTCTATCGCTCAAACGTATCAGAAAAAATATCTGGGCAAATTTATAAAGTGCAATTTTTGCACTTATGAAAAAGGAAGGTGTAAGAATGGAGGAATATAAGAACCGATATCCAAAGAACAGGCAGAAACAAGACGCCTATGAGAATGCCTGTGATTGCCTTGTGAGCGGAGAACACTTTACATATCCACTCTGGATGGGATTATCTAAGCAGAACGCTTTAAAAGTCTGGACGCAAGCTTGCCTGGACTTAGGAATAATTTAAGGAGAAGAGAAAAATGGATAACGAAAGAATGAATAGCAGTAAATTATCAGAACGGATTTTTGATTGTTTATCTGATGGATATGACGATGAGGAGTTCAGAGAAGAAAATATAAATGATCTATATAATGAAGTGTCGCAGCTTGATGGAAAAAGTACACTTAGAGCCGTATTAAGTGCGCTTTGCGATAGAATTGAAGAAATGGAGGAATAAAAAATGTCAAATGAAGAATATAGAGAAATGCTTATTGAAGGCATTTTGGAATTTCAGATAAAAAGACAATTTACAAGAGAATATTTAGAAAAGCTATCTATTAGATCACTGGAAATTGTTTACGATAATGTAGAATAGGAGGATTAATCATGACAAAATATGCAGTAACATATGAAGAAGTGTATCAGAAAACATTTATTATAGAAGCTGATTCACCGGAAGAAGCGGAAGAAAAAATGGAATATGCAGCGGAAAATATTTCACTTGATATGGATGATGCTTTTGACCACTGGAATATTGGAACGGCAAAAAAGGCAAGCCGGACAGATCTGATCTTTAATGATCCGTTGCCGGAAGAATAAGACCGGAAGAATAAGAATTGTAGGTGAAAAGAAAATGACAATAGAATTAAAAGGACACGGAAAAATAACTGCTAACAAGTATGCATTAAATTATATCAGTATTCTTGCGGAACAGGCAGCACTTCAATTTAGTGAAAATGGAATGACAGCTTTGGCAGAAGAAGCACAAGAAATAGCAAACGATATATACAATATTTTATCGGAAACTGGACTGTATAAATGACAGTCCGTGGAAAATATGAAGAATAAAATTCACATTTCTTTAGG
>CALXUC010000073.1 GCA_944391575.1 uncultured Clostridia bacterium
TGATTGTAGAATATATTCTTTAGGAGGATGCTTATATGAGATTTATGTTTATCAGGCGAAATAATAAACTTGAAATTTATATGTGTGGTTACAAGTATGGTTCATTTAAAAGAGTGAAGAATTATATGATTGACCACTATCTGAAGGAATGATCAATTTGCGAAATGCTAATAGGTTTTGTTTTTTTATATAGGAGTCAATCTTTTTACCCGTTTCCTTGACGACACATTTGTGTAGGTCAAATTTCACTAAAAATTAAATCTCATTACACATTTGTGTAGGTCAAAGAAACTCAGGGGGCAAATTACAAGAATAAATATTGTGTTTTGGAGGTGTTTAAATATTAACGACAACACAACTGAGTATTTTACACGATTCCCTAATAAATACATCCAGGGGAATATACAATCCAAGTTTGGGGTTAGTCGAAAATTTTATATTACATATATTCTGATAGACCGGTATCGATCCATAGAAAATTTTAGTTGGATTACAATTCGTAAGATTTTAACCTTTTATGGATATAAAACCACACGTCATAAACCAAAAGCGTTTAAAGAAATCTTAGACGTTTTAGAATATATGGTTAATAACAAAATGATTGAAATACAACAAGATTTAGATACAGTTGGATATGATACGGGGATAGAAATCAAAATTATTGCAGAAAATTTTGATCATCCAAATAAATTCACAAAAATTACCTCATCTCAGATTGACACAATTATGATGGCAGACAGTTCAATTAATAAAGAAAATTTATTACTCGCATTTTTATATATCAATTCATACATTGGATGTAGAAAAAAGCAGAATGATTTGAAGAATATAAATAATAAGGAATCATTTAATGATAACCCACTCGCGTTCTGGAGAACAATACAATCAATGTCTTCTGAATTGGGGATGTCAAAAAAAACAATTGATGAGTGCCTGGATTATCTTACGAATGATTCTGACGATCATACTGCCCTACTTATAAAATATGATACAGGTTATATTCCACAATCCCAAAATAAACCACCAAAACAGGCGCCAAATATTTATGTGTTAAATCAAAAAGGTTATCAAAATGAGATTAAATGGGCAGTAAAAAAGATGTTACAAATTTATGGAGTTGATTCATTTATCCAGGAAAAAGAAATCGAAATGTAGAATATAATATTGTCCATTCATTTACCAACTATTTTTTATTATACGAAATACGCACTTTCACGGAAAGGAGAAATATACCCATGAGAGAGCAATTAAAATTATTGAAACAGAAAAGGAGAACATTAATTGACAGAAACACAATCATATACAATTCCGGGAAGCCATAATGTGCAAATCCCGACAAAAGAAGAATTTCATAGATATGCAATGAATCTTTTACATGAGGAAGATTTTTCAACCAACTATCCCTCGGAACATGTTGTCCAGAATATTGCATCTTCATTCCGATGGACAAAATCAAATAGTAAAAATCACGCTTGGTGTACTAGATGGTAAAGAATATATTAAGGAGACATGATGTTAAAAAGAAAAATTAAAGAATTATTTGGAATATATGAAACAGGTGTGACCTACACAATCCCGTTTGATGAAATCGTTGTAACAAAAGATTTTCTACTCACGCAGATTGGGAAAGAAAAATGGGGCCGTAAATTAAGATATTATGATCAGACTGGAATATTACAGAGTAAAATCAAACTCACAAAAGACTTTGTACTTGTAGATGGATATTCATCATATTGCATTGCCAGGGCCTACAGACTAAAAGAAGTTCCGGTTGAGTTTGTAGAATATATTGATAAGTAAAAAATGAAACCAGAAAGGAAAATGATTAACAGTTGGAAAATAAAATAAAATCTGTACCGGTCTTTGAACAGGAAACGCACATTTCTTATATGCGTGATCAGACCTTTGCAAAAGTCTATACATCTGATACCACACAGATTACACGATTTGATAAATTGTGCAAAGAACATCCGGATATGTGGGAATGTGTTGAAGATCATGAGATAGGTAAAAATTACCTATGTAAAGATAAATCAATGATCAGTACAAGAGGTAAAAAAAGAAATGTTTCAGATGAAGCAAGATTAGCTGCGAGTATTCGGTTCAAAGAAATGCACAATCAGAAACAATCTGAAATCAATTCTAATTCGTAAAACATAAGTTGTAACTTAGAAAAAATAATTATAAAAGAGTAAGACAATAAAAGTATCATAAAATCACTTAAAATAGAAAAATCGTATATTAATAATAGAATTTTTTACAAATATTAAATAATAATGGAGGATGTAAATTTGAAAGGTTATAACAACATTAAATATTTCAGTGAAGGATATGGCATGACTCTCCCACTTTCTCAGTTCAATTCGGATGAGAAATATCGTGGATATGCAGCTTCATGCAGATATAAATATATCAAAGATAAGGACAAGTATTCTCTTAGTATGTGGTTAAAGCATAAGACGATTGATAGTCTTTTCCGGATTGAGTATGAGGGAATTGATACACAGTATATTTCTGGTGATCGGGATACAATCAGGGATAATATTTGTAGGATTGTTCAGCAGATGATGGAAACAGAACAGTTTGATCTTTATATTGAGCGGTTTGAATATGACATGATGTGCTGGGAAAAGGGTATTGAAATTATAGAAGCGGAAAAAGAGTCTGCTTAATAGGATTACACATATTCATATATAGGTGAATATTAATGGAATATTCATATTTTAATGCATATTCGCCACAATCACCATCTTATAAACCGCCAAAAGCACCATTTTATTGTGAAATCTGTGGACAAGGTATATATGAGGGTGATGAATATATAGAAAAAGGTGGCGAATATGTTCATTTTGAATGTATCCCGGACATAATATGGTTGCTTAATTGGCTTGGCTATGATATTAAGGAGGCAAAAGATTTTGGCAGTTATAGAGATTGATAAGAATAAAGATGTATTGACAAAAGGTGAATTCGTAAATGTGATCAACGATTACAAATGTATCTTCGATTTTTCAGATGAGTTGAATGACGTGTTTGATAAGTATGGTTGTGATGGAAATGTATTTCCACCACTTGGCGAAGATACAATAATCAGATTACTTGAATTTATTTTTAACGATTCACATGGATGGATTTCATACTGGTGCTGGGAATTGGATTTTGGAAAATCCTTTGAAGACGGAGATGTTGTTGATAAAGATGGAAATAACATTTGTTTAAAAACACCCGAAGATTTATATGAGTTACTTATAAAAAATATGAAAGAAAATGGTGGTGATTGATACTAAGTGCTTGATACACAAATTAATATGTACTCCATAGATACGGGTACTTTTTATTCTAACCATGAAAAATATTTACATGATATGAATTGTAAATATAGGCGTGAGCGAAATTTTATTAATAACAAATTGCCGCCAATCGAAAAAAAGTTACAAGAGTTTGGATATAATACGGATGAGTTTGGTATTTTAAAACGCGGACAATACGATAAATTGAAGAACGGGATTATACAAGGGTCTGACAAGCTTTTAGAAGAATATTTATTTTGGAATAATCTCATCGTACATAAAAGAAATAAGGCGCATGAATCAAAAAATCAGCTTCTTCGCTTATTGTCTAATAAAATGAAAGCAAATGAATTATCAAATGGAAAAGATCATATACGGACGATACGAGAAGATGAGTTACATGATAATAATGTTATTTCTGTGTTTGAATCGTCATTGAGTCGCACCATTGGCATTAAGCAGGATGAATTAACCGAAGATTTGATGGTGGTCCAGGTATATTATTTCGATGTATTTAAAGATCTTGTTTACTATGGTTATCTATATAAGGGTGAAAAGTATAAATATTTTACATCTTCAGCGGGGCAAATTAGAAAAAAGAAAGCGGTATTTATAAAAGAGTCTACGTGGAATAGAATTGAAAAAACCATTATGTGTGGTTTAACAATTGAACAAATTAATAAAAATGGTGGAAATAATGTAAACAAGCATCTAGCTTATATGGCCTTAACAAGCTCTGCAACTGATGAATGGAAAGAATTTGATATAGATCGGTGCATTGTCGTAGATGATTTTGAAACGAATGTATCTGGGATTTTTGACTATATTGACGATACTGATTATTCAATTACCAGAAAAAC
>CALXUC010000074.1 GCA_944391575.1 uncultured Clostridia bacterium
CGAATCTTCCGCTTTGAAATTGTCCTTAGCCGTATCCCATTCTTTTTACGTCTTTCCCAGATTACGGAGCCGGAACCTGAGCCATATCCCCGTCCGCCGCGAAAACGTCTGCATCACATCAACGGTTTTCGGACGTTTCGCCAACAGGACGGCTCCCCCCGCAAATCCAGATTTATCTTCTTCGAAAGACTTTTACTCCTCCTGCGAGCACCACTGCCAGCACCATTACCGCCAGCATTGCTCCGACCGGCGCTGTATCGCCTGTCTTAGCGGCTTTTGCACTGTTTCCATTGCTGCTGCCGCCGGCATTTGTATCTGCATTGTTTCCTCCGGCGTTATTTCCGCTTTCGGAGCTGCCGCTTCCATCACCGGTATTGCTGTCTCCGCTTCCCGGCTCCTGGCTTCCGCCTTCATTTCCGGCAGATGCGTCATCTTTGAGCACCAGAGCTTCTTTTGCAGCTGCAAGTGTCTGAACCGCATCATCCACCTTCTGCTGGTCGTCTGCTGTCAGCGTAATATCCGCCAGTACAGCATTCGCTGCCGCGAGCGCCGTGCTGAATGCCTGTGCGCTTTCCTCTGTATACTGGCTCAGGTCCAGTCCGGCAACGCTGTCCAGGAGGTCCTCAAGGGCCGCCTTATCTGCCTTCAGCCTTAATGCGCTCATCGCGTCTACCAGAGCAGACCATGCGCTGTCAACATCTGCCTGCATCGCATCGCCGTCCGCCATCACTGCCTCAGCGGCTTCTTTTGCCGCCAGGAATATTTCCTGACCGTCCTCTGTATATTTGTCCGGATCGATCATGTCTGCCAGTTCCAGAGCCATCTCCAGATCTGTCTTATCTCCTGCTTTCATGTCCAGTGCCTGGACCGCGAGCATCAGCTTCAGTGTTGTATTGAAGACCTCGTCCTTCGTCGGGTTCTCCATTGCCATCACTGCCTCGCCCTGTGCGATCGCATCGTCAAACAACTGCTGTACGGACTCAACCAGGCCGGCTGTATCCCCGTTTGCCACATGAGTCTTTGCTGAGTTCAGCCAGTATTCCAGATTGGACTTGCTCACTCTCAGGCCGTCTGCAGCTGTCTGCAGCTCTTCTTTCGCTGCGTCTACCTAATCCTGGTCTGCTTCCTCATCCTTCAGCACCTTCTCAGCTGCCTTGAGGGCATCTGCAAATGCTTCCCATGTTTCTTTTGTATAACCGCTCTTGTCGAGGTCCTTATACTGATCGTAAAGTGCCTCCAGACCGCTCTTGTCGACGCTCGGTTCCACTTCTTCCGTCAGATCCTCCACAAGGATATTGTCGATCACGAACGGGTTCGGGTTTTCCGATACAACGACATCGCGGTTCACACGGTTGATGGAGAACCATGTCTGGTCGGATGTGCTTGTAAACTCATAAGTAAATGTCTTGTTTCCTGTCTTCGCCGGCGTTGCCTTCAGTGATTCCTGATAGATCGGCTCGCTGTTCTGGTCAGCGCCCAGCACGAATGCGAATGTGTCATCCAGCGCATTCTGATAGATAAAGGAAATCCGGTATGTATGTCCGTTCTCGAACCGGATCGTCTGCGGCGTTGTCTGGAATGCCGCGCCCAGGCTGTCTGTAATGACGGACAGTGAGTGGTCGCCGTCCAGCGCCATATCTACCATGATCGTAGCCGGATCCCATCCTGCGTTCTTATTGTTCTGCGTATACGGATCGTGACGGCTCTGGAGCATTGCCCTTGCCTCGCGGATCCCTCCCGCGGATCCTAAGTTAAACGGATAGTAGCTCTCATAAGTTGCTTTGTTCTCTGCGCGTACTTCCGGATCCGTACGTTTGCCGTACTCGAAATCCTGATAGAACACAACGTTCTCCGCGTCTTCCGGCGCCTCTGGGGTCGTCGTGTCGTATACACGCACATTGTCGAAGCGCACCTTGCCTTCTCCTTCTGCCGCGCACAGACGGATCGTCGCGCTGTCCTCGCCTTCCGGCACTTTGAATACGACTCTCATCCTGAGCATGTAGGTGCCGGCCTTGGAATCATAAGCGTCATACTGCTCCAGGATGGACTTCGTGGTGTAGTTCTCCACAGTCTCCCCGCCGCAGTCCACCTTGATGGATGCCATACGCTCTTTGCCCTGCTCGACCTCTACCATAACGGATGCCGCGTACTCTTCGCCGCCGTTGAGCCCTGTCACTGTCTGGGTTACTTCTGTCTCCTGGCTGTCAGGGATGATGAGCTCGTAGTTCCTTAAGTTTCCGTCATACTTGCTGATCGTTGACTGCAGGTCGCCTTCGTTGTCATTCTTGCGGACTTCCGGATTTCCGGATACGACTGTCCACTCACGCAGGTCGCCGTAGTTGAATCCCGGGTCTTTTACGAAGGTGCCGTCGCCATAGTTCACATCTTCTGTCGGGGCAGCCTCACCTTTGTAGATGACATAAGGAGTCTTCGCCTCGATATTGCTCAGTGTGATCGTTCCGTTGTTTACGCTGATGACCTGCTCGTCCGTCTTTCCAAGGTCTGTCAGCTTATACAGGTAAACGGTTCCAAGCCCGCTCCAGCTGTCCGGAAGCTCCCATGTAGTTGTGCCGCCGTTTTCATTCCAGTGGTAGAGCTTGACTTCCTTGTCCTCATCGCTGTTTACGGTCTGCATGTCGCCCTCATCCCACGGGATCAGGTATGCATCCTCTGTATACACGAGTTTGCCGTCTTTTTCCATCACGCGCCTGCCGTCTGCATCGCGGTATACTTCCAGCCCGTCCTCGAACCAGATGTGCTCGCCCCAGCCTTCCGCGTCTTTATCCATGCGGATGATCGGGAAGTGCTGCATATACTTGGTCGGCAGGTTGTTGTTAAATACTTTCTCGATAATGTAGTCATACTGGTTTACACCGTCGTGCACCCATCCTTCGTAGGATGTCGTATCTGCTCCCATCAGCAGGTTGCAGCTGTTCGGCACACGCTCGTTGTCGCACTTGGACGCATTGTTGTCCCAGCGGTCCTTTGTATGGTTAAAGATAAATCTCGCGATATCGCTTGAATATCCCTTGTTGCTTGCCGGGCTGTAATCTTTCTCTACTGCCCAGTGTGCCCACACAGACGCTTCCTCGGAAATATACGGCCACTCTACGAAGTAAGCCAGCCCGTTCGCTGTGTAATCGTCGATCAGACGCTGTCCGCGCCATCCGTTCCAGTAATATACATCACTGTAAATGAATCCCAGGTCCGGGACATCCTCCACGAACATCTTCATACTGTCGCGGCGCTGTCCGGAGAGTGCCTCCCATGTATCATCCGCCATATAGCACTGATGCAGGAAGAATCCGTACGCTTTGTATCCCTTGCTGTTCGGTGTGAGCCCGTCCGCGCTCATCTGCACGCTCTCTGTGCTGAACTGGTTTGTCTTGGCAAATACTTCTGTGAAGTTGCTGTGTACTCCGACAAATCCATTGTACTTATTTGTCGCGTCAGACACGAACTTGCGGAAGTCGATCAGTCCGCCCAGATGGTCGTCATAGACGCTGAAATCGCCCCAGTATCCCAGGTTGTGGTACTTGTCCAGGATGATCTGGCCCAGCCCGTCTGTGTTCAGGTATACACGCTTCGTCTCATCGAGGGAAGAGATAAACGGATAGTTTCCTTCCCCTGCCTGCGGCATGATCAGACGCTGTACGACTGCATCTGGGATCTTGTCCATGCCGATCGCCGTCTCCATGATATCGCGGAAGCGGATACCCGCATCCTGCCAGTCTACTGTGCCCGTGCCGTTCAGATCCTCAGCCAGAGCTACATAGACAAGCGGCATATCGTTTGTGTTCGGCGTGTCTTCATATGTCTTTGTCTGCACATCCCCTGCGTTTCCGTCCTCATCGTAAGTGATGAATTTCTTTGTATAGTCTTCTCTTCTCCATACCCAGGAGCCGCTCCTGATGCTTGTGCGGAATGAGCTTCCCTCTGCGTCAGTCGCCTTGATGACACGGCGCAGCGCACCCTGGTCTCCGTCGCTTGTGCTGTACGCATTGCTGCGGATACCTGCGGCTACTTTGCCGTTGGAGAGGAATGCATAGTTAAAGTTCTCATCGTCCGCTTCCGCTGTCACTGTCGTCAGGTCAATGTACTGGTCGCCTGATTTCGTGATATCCGGCTGCATCTTGGATCCCGCGAACTGCGCGGTCTCTTCCCTGCTACTCACGGTCACAAGGTTCTGGTCCGGGAGCTCGATCGTGAAGATCCTCTTTGACTTATCTTCGCTCTCTTTGATGTCCGTGAAGTCCATCTTAAGGATCATGCCTTCCACTTTCGCCTGGATCGTCAGCGTTGCGTCCAGCTCTTTTACATAAACCGTGTATACCGCTGTATCCCCGGCTGTCTTTTCGAATGTGACCTCCGGCTTGTAATCCGTGCCGTTGATCCGGATCGTATCCATGGGCTGGCTGTTTCCGTCCATAGTATTGCCGGAGCCTGTCATGCGGTACTCCATCACGCGCGGGTAAGTCTTATCGATCCTGACTTCCATGTCCGCGCTCGCGATGCTCTCCATCTTGTCATTCGGTACGACCGTGACTTTCATCTGCGCCTGGATCGCATCATTGTAAATGGATTTTGCAGTGATCACTGCCTCGCCTTCGCCGCTCGCCCAGATCATGCCTCCGTCCGCTTCGGCAACGTCTGTGTTATCGCTGCTCCACACAAGGTCATCTGTCGCATACTCCGGGGAGAGTGTGTATTTCACCTGATATGTCTCCTGATCTGCGACTGTCACCTGTTCCTCGTCCATGGTCAGGCCTCTTACCGGAACTGTCGTCACCGGGGAAACCATGAGGTAATCGTAACGGAAGAGGGAATTCTGTCCGTTGTCCTTGCGTACCATGACGACATCACCCGGTTTCAGTTCTGTGACGATCGTATTTGTGTTCCTCGTAGCTGTCAGGCTGCCGGAATCCATATAGAAATCTCCGACTTTTTGGGAATTTACATACACAGATACAGAATCATTCGGGTACATGCTTCCCTTTGCATAGCGCATGGTCAGGGAATACTCGCCCTGCTCCTGGATGTCGGGAGTGATCTTGACCGCTGCGCCAGTGCCCGCGTCATAGATCTCCACCCATTTCCCGCCGGAGAATGTGCTGCCCGACTTGATGACCGGATCCGCCTTATCCCCTGCGATGAGCTCGCCTTCCTCAGCCTCATAGCTGCTGACCGGTACGGCAAGTTCTTCTTCTGCATCTACGACCTGGATCTTACATGTAAATGTGATCTCTCCTGCTGTCGCTGTGATCACCGCTTCCCCTGCCGCCGCTGCCGTGATCTTTCCGCTTGCCGCGTCAACTGACGCCACTTCCGGCGCGGAAGACTCATAACTCAGTGCTGTTCCTTCCGCGACATTCTTTACCGGCACCGTGATCTCATCGCCAGCCATCACGCGCAGGATCTTACTCGCAAACGCGGGGTCAGAATCCTGTGCCACTCTCGTGGTCTTCGGCTGGATCTTAAGGTAATCCATCATCAGGAGTCCCTGGTCGCCGTCTGATTCGGATGTTTTGACTGTGATCTTACTTCCCTCAGCCAGCTGCATCTCCACCGGGTCGGACTCAATGTAATCCCCTGTATTCCCGCCGGATTTCAGGGTGATCTCGCCGGCCCTCTCTCCGTCCACGTAAACGCCGATCTGGTCCGCGATCTCGTAGTTGATCCTCGTATACCCAAGGGTCAGATAATAAGTATCGTCCGCAGGGATCGTAAACGGAAATTCCACTCCGGCTCCGTCTGTCTTCTCAAACCCGTCGACAGCCATTCCGCCGGATGCGTTTTCCACTGCCTCCGCTTCCATGCTGTCCAGGGTGAATTCTCCGTTCTCCGCCTCATAGCGTCCGCCCCACAGGCTGATATCCAGGTAGTCAAAGCATGCTACCGCATCTGTCGCATCTCCTGTGTCAGAGCGCAGGCTCAGCTCATCTCCGTCTTCCAGCCTTACCGCAATGGCATCCGACTGGACAACCGGTTCTACCCCGGGATCAGTCCCTGTTGTCTTTGTTTCAAAATAATCAATCCTCGTATCATTTTTATACAGCGCGATCTTTCCCTCTGCATAAGCACGGCCTTTCGAGTATCCGAGCACCACCTGATACAGTCCGTTCTCTGTCACTGTCGGTTCGATCGCAACTCCCGCGCCGTCGCCGTTCTTATCCATGGTGTCAATGGCTCTTCCGCCTGAAAAACGGTTTCCCGTCTTAATGGCAATATCCTGTGTCGCGCCTGTTCCGGTAAACGTGCGTCCGTCTTCCAGCTCATACCTGGTCGTCGTCCACGGCACGTCCGCCGATGGCTGCCCTGCCGCCAGCACGCTGCCCATACCGCTGAAATCCACTGATGTGAGCAGGCACACAGCCGCAACAGAAGCGCTTAATGCGCGCCCCGCCTTTTTACGCATATCTCGTTCCTCCTCGTCTTGTTTCTGAATTTACTGTCCAGATCCTCTGCTGTACTGTCTCTCCTCCTTTCTTCCGCATCATTTCAATAAAAGTTCCTGCCATAATGCGCTTTTCCATATTTAGGCAGAGTAATCCTGACTTTATTCTATTTCCGCCCGGAAAATAATTGAATAGAGAATCATACCAGAAACTTTTGTAAAATAGAAACCTGTGTAAAATAGAACCCTATTTTTCATCGGATATCAGTCAGAAAGGCAAAAAAGGAAGCATGGTGTTGATCATCCATGCTTCCTTTGTATTCAGTCCCAAAGACCGGTCAAAATTTATCCTCTGCGTCTTCTTACCGCACAGATGGATACCGCTGTCCCTGAAAGGATCAGTACCGCGAGCCATGCACCCACAGCCGCATGATCTCCGGACTGGACTGCTTTATCTGTGTCTGCAGACGGCTCTTGTTTATCTGTATCTGCCGGTTTCTGCGGATCATCCGGTTTGTCTGTATCTCCCGGCTGGTCCGGATCTTCCGGCTGATCTGTACCGCCCGGCTGATCCGGGTCTTCCGGTTCATCCGGATCCACCGGTTTGTCCGGGTCCTCCGGATCCGGCTGTTCTGCCTCCGTCCATTTTGCGTACAATGTCATGTCATCCGTCACAGCCGTATCGAAATCATATGCTTCGGTGCATGCTTCATCTGTATACCAGCCGCCGAACACATATCCTTCTTTTTCCGGATCTTCCGGTCTGACCACAGTCTTTCCGACTTCCACTTTCTGTGCGTCCACTGCGCTTCCGCCGTTTGAACTAAATGTTACGGTCACAGTTTCCGGCTCCGGCTCTGGTTCAGGTTCCGGTTCAGGATCATAATTGCTGATCGCCGCGTTCAGTCTGTCCAGCGCCGCCTGCATATCTGCTGCGGAAATGATCCCGTTCTCTCTTGCCGCCTTTGCCTGCACTGCCGCGTTATAGAGTTCCGCCGCATCAATATCTTCGCTCTCAAATCCAAGCCCGTTTTCCTCAATGATCTTTTCCGCTTCTTCCAGCGCAGAGATCAGGTCACTCTTGTCTGCCTTTTCATATACAAGGAACTCCTGGATAAAGTACCCTGAGCCGGAATTGGAGGAGATCCCCTGCATTCTTACATAACGCGCTTCTGTCGGCTCATCCGCTGTGACAGTAGCCAGGAAGTCCTGATTGCCCCGCACTTCCTTGAGTGTATTCCAGATCTCGCCGTCGAGGGAAACCTCGATGTCATAATCTCTGCCCTTTCCGCCGTATCTCCACTGGATCTGTACTTCGCTGATCTCTCTGATCTCGCCGAGATCCACTGTCAGAGAGCTGTTGCTTGCATTTCCGATCCAGTAAGAATAGATGTCAGAGCTTGCCTCGTCCATCTGAGCCGCCGGATCATCTTTTAATGTAAACGCGTCTCCGTCGATCGCCTTAAACGCTACCCTTACACGTCCGTTTGTATTGTCGTATGAGGTCCCGCTGTCGCCATCTCTTGACGCTGCCCTGGAAAGACCTCCCGCGTACGCGTTCTGAGCCACATTTGTCCTGGCGTAATCCGCATCTGCCCAGTCGCCGTTATAATACGCTGCCGCTTCCTCTGCTGACATCGCCCTGTTGTATACCTGAAGGTTCGCGATCTCCGCATGCAGCCCTTCGCCGATCTTTTCAAGCGGAAGGACTACGGATGAATACATTGTCTGCACATTGCCCGGAGCCACGCCGTCATTGTCCGCCTTCTGAGAGAGGAATGTCACCAGCTGGCCGTCAACATACAGCTTTGTTCCCTGGAATGTCCCCACCAGGGTCACATTTACGCTTGTCCCGTCTGTCGGGATCTTGTAATTAAAGTCTCTTGTAAAATAATTTACATTCGCGGAAAGATTTCCGTCTTTTGTTCCCGCTGCCTGGATCTGACCGTCATATCCCGAGAAGATAGAGGAGTCTGTTGTATTCGCCGCTCCCTCTTCAGCATCCATACGGATGTCAAAGGACACCGTATACGGATAGGACAGTGTCGTCAGTTCTGTTGTCAGCATATTGCTGCCGTCAAAGGTCAGATATCCGTCTTCGCTCACTGTTCCTGCTGCGCTCAGAGTTCCGTTGTAGCCGTTTCCGCTGGCGTCATATACGGTCTTTCCGTCAGAGGACAGATTGCTGAAATCATAATCCAGCACAAGAGAGCTTGCGGATTCTACTTCCATCGCGATCTCTGTGCCCGGTCCCTCTGCAAGGCGCGCTGCCCGCAGCTCAAACTGATCAAACGTATCGTCCGCTTCCGTGCCGCCCCATGTCTTTTCACTGACAATAGATACCGCACGCAGCACCCTCTGATGTACGTCTTTCTCGATCATACCTTCCTGGCTCTGGTCGCCCCAGATCACAGTCTTCGCTCCCAGGAGGTTCGGCTCACCGAGAAGCGGGTTGGATCCTGTTCCAGGTGTCGGGCTGTTGTCTTCCACCATCGTCGGGTTCCATTTATTAAAGAGGTATTCCGCGTTCGGCACATCGCGTCCGGAACGTCCAGGATTTCCATACATATAGGAATCACGGCAGTTCACGATCTCATAGCCTTCCTCGATCCTCTGTTTTGCATTGTCATATCCGTGATACCAGAGGTCAAGCTGGAAATTCTCCGCCAGATCCACATCCTCAAGGACAGTCTCTGCTGTTGAGAACATTACGCTTCCTGCGCCCCACATACGGATCTTTGTGTCTTCTCCCAGGTTCCCCTGGATCACTTTGCGCATTTCATTTGCAAAATTCGCGAATGCGTCCCTGATCCCGGCTGTGCCGTGATCCCAGTACTCGTCTGAGCCGATGTGCACCACATCGCTGTCGATGACAGGCTCGGACAGACCGCCGTTTACAGACGGGTCGGAAGATGTATACTCATTCCACAGCGTCTTCGCGAACTGAAGGGCGCGGTCTTTATTCGTGCCTACCAGGTCAAGGAGCTCGTCACCGCCATTTGTGCCGATATTGCCTGATGTATAGCGCACGCCTCCCTCGAGCCAGCTGATATTATCCGGGTTTTCATCCGCATAGTCGTTGTAAAGCAGGGAATG
>CALXUC010000075.1 GCA_944391575.1 uncultured Clostridia bacterium
CTCTGCTCTTTTTAATTTCTCCACTGCCTCACGGCATTCTTCCACCGTGCCTACTTCCCGGTACTGCTGGATTTCTTCGAGGGCTTTGATTGCTTCTTCTATTGCATAATCTTCCGGCTCTGGATATACAAACCTAAAACCAGTGCAAAAAGCTGGAGCGCACACTACATCAGCGTAATCTTGCTTTGGATTTTGCATACTTCTTAATAATTCAATCGCTTCATTCTCCGTCATGATTATCGCTCCTTTCCGGGCGGTACGGCTCTGGCTTTTTTCTCCAAGCTATCACCCTTTCCGATAAAAACTCATTTATCGGGTATCCTCGGTAGTTATCAGCCCAGTAATGCACTCCATCAACATAATGTTGTGTTCCGGATAGATGTGTTCCGCTTAAGAATTGCCACCTAACACTAACATATTCCTCAAGCCCATTTATGATAGTTAAGTCGTATACTCCCTCATCTTTTGGCAATCCATATTTCTCAACCGAGTTCCAGCCGTCATTCATGTGCTTGCGGATGATATCTTCAGCCATTCTCAGACCTTTGTATTGTTCTCTGTGTATCGTTATCTCCATAGGGTCAATTTCTACCCTTACAATGTCTAAACATTTTTTCTTTTTCATCTCTATCTCTTCCAGAATCTTCTCCAATTCCTGCATGTCAGTCCTCCTTAAAAATTTCAGCCTTTCCTCCGCTCCATGATGCTATGTATTTCATACTTAATCCTTTCTGCCAACGTGAAGTACCCACCAAACGAATACCGCAATATAGTAAAGAGGGTTTGTAACAAGACCAAGCAACCACAAGAGGAATGAGCCAAACATATTGCAATTATTGATTTCATATACTTGTTTTGGAGTATGTGCGTAACATCCGAAGTCCTTTATCGTGGCAAAAAACATTACAATTATTACTGCGATATATCCTATTAAAAGTAATTTCATCGTCCTTCCTCCAACAATCCTTTAAACTTCTCAAACGCCCTCTGTGATACCTTGTTATGCAGCTTTTCCGATTTGAGCTGGACAGTCAGGTGCTTGTCGATGATTGAGGAAATATCCCTTGCCATTGACTTGCGACCTTGTGCTACACCATCCCGGTATCCACGGGCAGGCTTTGTATCATTTATCATGTTTCGACCTTCTCCCTGTCCGCCTAAACTGACGTTGCGAAGCTGATACCCTTTGCTGGCATACAGTTTTATGTAATACTGCTCCATTTCATCAAGTTTGCTGTCTGGGAAGTTCTTGCACCCTACCTTCCATCCAGTAGGATTTTTCTCGCTGTACAGTTTATGTTTTTTAAGAGAGAGGTCTATGTGCTGGGAATATCCAACTAAGTGCTGACATAACCTTGTAAGTATTCCGGCACTTTCCTTTGACTGACCGATATAGGCGTATTTAAAACCATCCTCCTCACGAGTGAGGAAATAGATACCGCCGTGGTCGTTCAGCTCTGGATTGAGTCTGAGAAGTCGTTTTCTGTTCTCTGCTTCAATAGCTTTCGCCCTTGCTATGTTCTTTCTGGTATTGCTAATTGGTATCACCGTCCTTTTTCCACTCTATCACTCTTCCGCAC
Source organism: uncultured Clostridia bacterium (assembly GCA_944391575.1). Taxonomy (GTDB): domain Bacteria; phylum Bacillota; class Clostridia; order TANB77; family CAG-508; genus CALXUC01. The sequence continues at coordinate 1,581 of CALXUC010000075.1, forward strand.
CACGGGCAGAAATTTGCAAGCCCTACCCATCTTCCCTCAATAGCTTCTCCGCAATCGCACCATCCCCACAATTCCCTACCCCATATTTCTCTCTGTTCTTCTGTGGCTCTTGTGCAATGCGCTGTTCCTATTGAGTGTTGACCGTATTTTTCTTTTCCCTTCTGCAATCCATCTCCATATCCGTCTGAATAAGCCGTGTTGTATAAATCTTTTGCCAAACGGTCATAATATTCGATATTTTTCATTTCTCATATCCTCTCTCATATACTGGTCGCTTTGCGGAATAACGAATTATCAATATTCCGTCCTTTTTGTTGAAATTTATGGATGACACCCATTTCCACTCTATCCTGCGAAGCTTGTCACACGGAATATTTTTCGTTTTCATGGGCTTCGTGAATACCTTATGACAGTCATTTTCGTCCAAATCGCCAAACATAACCCATTCGGCGTGTATGTAGCGTAATGCTTCAATTACTCGCATATCTCTACTCTCCATCATAAGGCATTGGAATGTGCGTCCACGCTACAACCTCACTGTACTCCGGCAGAAGAATGTCCGTACCGTTCATATAGAACGCATATCCAGGAGCATAATTCTTTTCAAGATAATGTACTGGATAACGTAATTCACGCCGCCCTCCGTATCCGTGATTTTTAATCGTTACAATCAGACATGAGCCAATCGGCGGCAATCCGTCTTTTTCAATCGTTTTCCAATCATCCATTATTTTCCTTCTCCTCCTTCTCCCAAATCTCCTTCGTCCTCTGCAAAAGCCGAATCATATCGTCAATCGCCTCCACATTGCAGAAATGAATCTATGCGTACTGAACGGACAAATCGTCCTGCAATATGTAGACATCATATCCGCTACCAAGCTTGCTCTTGATTCCGATTCCTTGCTTGTTCTTCGGGTTCATGCCGAGGATTATGGGGTATTGATTATTTCGTGCCATGATGTACCTCGTTCCACATTGGAACGTCTTTGATATTTAACTGGCTGAATATCGCCATCAGGACATCCCGGACTATGCTGTTTCCGCTCTGCTTGTACAGTTGCGTTTTCGAGTTGACTTCCGCTGCCTTTTCGTAATCTTCATCAGAAAATCCCATCAGTCTCCAGCATTCTTTTGGCGTAAGTTTTCTGACACGATACTGTGTTACAATTCTGCATATATCATTCTGACTTGCCATAAGAGTCGGACTCACGTTTCCACCATCAATTACTCTTCCGCGTCTTGTTTCGCTTTCTGGATAAGATAAATCTGCAACTCCACCAATTCGGCACTCAACATATCCATCTTTTGTAGCTTGCTTAATTTTCACAGTTTCCATAAGCATATTATCTTTCTGAACAGTAGTAAGTGCATTGCATATGTTATCAGAATTAGGTTCTAATACCTGTTCTGTTGGCATTCCGGCTGTTCTATCCGATGGATTATCCGGGTTTCTACCTCTGCTTGCTACAATCTGCCGTTCAATGCAACCGGCATCATTTTTAACCGCTTTCACAGTTCGGCTTACATTCGGATATAGTCCACGGTTAAAATTCTCTGTAACATCCGTATAAATTCCACCCATAACCTTTTTCTCAACAATTTTTACTTCATGTCCACCACCACCGCAAGTATTCAATGTTGGAGAAATTCCAGTCACATCATAGACTCTGCCGGTCTGTGGGGACTTCCAACTCTGCTTACCTTCCTTCAAATTTCCGATTTCTTTTATTTCCATGCGTTCCTCCAAAATCTTAGGCGGGTCTTTATAATGTGTTGCTAATATCGTAGGAGACACCCCCCCTACATCAAACACCCTCGCCTTGTCCGAAATAGTTTTCTCCGGTCGTAAGTTCAATACCCCTATCAGTTTTGCTGACTTCAATTCTCCCATCCTCTATCGCTTCTTTAATCATGTTCTGCGCTTTTTCTGTATTGATGTAGTAACTTTCATCTACACTGTCCTCACAGTAATCATCAATACACTTTTCAAGGGGTATCGGCTCTGGGAAGTGGTAATTGTACTCTCCAAGCAGCGACACCATGAAACACCGGTTTCTGTTCTGAGCCACGCCATAGTCTTTTGCATTGAGAATTTTCACATAGTTCGTATAGCCTTTGAAAACAAGGAAATCCTGCCACAAGTGAAAGTCATCAATATTATTCGCTCCAATAACTTCCGGCACATTTTCCATGAGAAGAATATCTGGAAGTTCAAGTGTTTCTCTCAATAATCTTTCCACTTCCCACAGAAGACCTGATCGTGTACCAGAACCTTTCTTCATTCCTTTTCGCTTTCCGGCTGCTGATAAATCCTGGCAATTATGAACAATAACTCCGTTTGCCACAAA
>CALXUC010000076.1 GCA_944391575.1 uncultured Clostridia bacterium
TGACCATCCCATACAATTCCAATGTTGGTTCCGTCGATCTTCTCTGTAAATTCCCACTGATTGTCTTTTAGAAATTCTACAGTTTCATTTCTAAAATCGCCTTCGATAAGTTTCTTAGTTCCCTCAATATCCCGCTTAAACAATGTTTCAATTTTTGTATATTCAACCATACTCCTACTCCTTAATTTTTACATCACATCCATAATGTTCCTTTAACACCTTAAACGCTTCATCAGATGAAATTACTTTTTCTTCTGGTTTTCTCTTCCAAAGTAAATCGAGATAGCACTTATTAGGTGAAATAATATCCTCAATAGAATACGCATCATCATAGATATCAAAACATTTCATAATATCAAAATCGCTATCACTTACACATTTCATGTTTTGATTATAGTTATTCAAATCTACATGGCTTAAATTACGCACGAGATGAGTTCCATACACCATATACCGATTACCATTTCTGGTTTCTACGACCATTCCAGTTTTTAAATCTTCTTTAGTAAATTGATAAGGAATCAGCATGGCATCATTAAAATCATAATCATCCACTCCTTCAAGTCCTTCAAGCACATAACTATTATCTGGTTCTAACACCTCATTAATCACAAGCACATTGTCACAATACACTTTCATGCCCTTAACAAAAAATTGGTTAGGACACATTATATCTCCATCAAAATCAATACCAAATTCTTTTACCATATCATCCCATTTACGGACTTTTACTTTGTCACCTACTTTGAATTTCATTTTGATTTACACCTCCTACTATCATATTCCACACTTGACGAACAAAAGATTCATTTCTTTAGTTCAATCACCATACTATCTTTCTGTACAGTGGTTATCGAATTAGAAATTTCTTCATTATTTAATTCTATTTTTTGTTCTGTTTTATTCTGAGAATTATATCTGCCACGCATTGCACATCCGATAGCATATAAATAACTATATCCTCCTGCGTTTCCTACTGGCTGCGCATTTAAACACATCGCAATATGATTTGCATCATATACTCTATTGCCCTGTCGATATTGTTTCCCGAAATTTATCTCGCCAATACCACCAACCAATACCGGTTTATATCCACAAGCAGAATTTACTCCACTTGTGGATTGATAAAATTTGCATTCATTTTCTCATCGGTACATACAAAATCATTATTATATTGTGCTTTATATAAGTGTTCTGCTAATAACTCACAGCAATTCGTAATAATTCCATTACCAGCCTGCTTGTAAAGGTGCGTGTTCACTACTCCTATATCTCTAGCCTTGTCACAATCCTTAAATGTTAATCCCATTAACTTCCAACATTCACGAGGGGTAAGTTTTCTGATTCTAAAATCCTCTCTTATACAATTTTTAATCGAAGATGTTAATAAAGCATTCGATAAACCATCTTTTCTAGTTTCGAACTGTTCTTCTCTTTCTTTGCCATGCAAATTATAATTCCGATCTTTTGGTCTGAACTGTCCGCTTTCAATTATTTTAGGCATACGATTCCCGTCAGAACATGTATCTAATGTTGGTGATAAACATTCGCTACTATATACTCTTCCTGCTTGCGGATTAGGCTCATTGTCGGTTCCATATATTTGACCAATTTGCTCTAAGATAGCAGTTCCTTCAGATTTTTGATTAGATATACCCCTATCTTCTCTGGCAGTAATGCAGTTTGCAAAATCAATAAATTTTGGTTCATTGCACGATTTATCTATTCCATTGATAATTTTTACAGGGTCTTTATAATCTGTTGCTCGAAGACCCTGTGAGATCCCTTCTACACTTAAGACCCTTAGTCGATCTTGAACATTTTTATCAGGGTTTAATGTGCCAGAGATCTTAATATCACTCCCTTTGGGATTTGAGTATAGTTTAAATTTCTGCATTGCTTTTTCACTCAAATAATATTTATCATCTACATTATCTTCCAGCACATCTTTTAATCTAATACCATTATCAAATGGTAGAGGAAATCTATATAATCCAGTATCAATATCCTTGCGAATTGCAATTATAAATACCCTTTCTCTATTTTGAGGAACACCACAATTTTTCCCATTAATTACGGAATAATATGAATTAAATCCCAACTTTTCAAAAATATGTAATAAATCATGGAAGTGCTTTTCAAACTTTTTGCTAACCAGATTTTTTACGTTTTCAACCATGATATATTTTGGCAATGTATTGTTTTCTTTTGCTGTTTTTAACAGTCTAATGTTTTCCCAAAGTAAACTGCTTCTTGTTCCACTATCTGGATCTAAACCTTTCATTTTTCCAGCAACCGAAATATCTGTACAAGGGAAAGAACACGTCCAAAAGTCTGCATATGGCAATTCTTTAACCTTACTTATATCACCCACATTGTGTGATAGCTTACAAGCAAGCCAATATTTCTCTATATCTTTACTCTTCTTCTTTGCTAATTTAAACCAGTTGAATTTTTTATCTTTCTCTGGATTATATCCTAAATTGATATCTGTTAAATATTGTGCCATCTCGTATCGTGAAGGATATTGATCATAGTTATCTACCATATCAAGTGTCATTCCGCAATGCACTGCTGCATATGACAAAACAGACTCTTTATTAATATCTGATGTATTTAAAACTTCTATATCAAAAAGTCCAGAATCGGAAAAACCACGTTCCTGGCATCCGATTCCAGAAAACAATATGTTACAAGTTAATTTAACTTTATCTAAATTAATGCTTTCATTGTTATGATTCAAATTCCTTGATTTTCAAGGTGTGTATACACTTATTACCTAGGATTACTCTACTTCCTCCGTAATAGTATTCAGTTTTATTGCTAACATACGGCATTCGCGACTACCGAATGAAAGCATTATTTTAACGGCTTATACATATCAAAATCTTCGCACATTTCACATTCCTGCGAAGACCAAATATTTGCGCAGTTTTTACATTTATCGTATAAGCCATCTGTATAAACATATTCTTCACAAACGTCAACGATATGTTCACATAACTTCTCTGGATACATACTTCTTTTATCTGTTCCTTTTATTCCTTGCAATCCACTTCTACTCCCTCGTGGTGCCCTCTCATGACACGGATCTCCATTCTTACACGGTGGTTTTAAATGCAAATTAATATTACTAAAAAAATCAGTAGGCTTCATGTAAGCAAAACCATACTGACAATATGTAGTAGTCTGTCTGTATAAGTCCTGCATATACCACATCTTTCTTAATCCCGCCCTGGGATTCTCCCATATTTGAATTTTAGGATGGAGTTCTTTAATGAGTTGTTTTACATGAATATTTGTGCGATCGCACTTTTTTGCATAATCACTAACTGGATCAAGATTCCCGGTTTCCGGGTTCTTCTTCCTATGCTTGCTAATTGCAGCGACAGAGAAACTAGTACAATCTGTTCCAATAAACACTACATCTGGATATCCAAATGATTCTATAATCATATCTGATGTAAGTGTTTCTATATCTATATGTAAATTGCTAGGAAATTTTTCATCCCAATCAACCGTATAACATTTATGTCCTCTAGTACGGAATGCATTTGATAGACATTCCGTACCACTAAATAGTTCTAATACTTTTAATTCGGAAGGAGATACACTATCCTGTACCCCCCCCCGGCTAATTTTCACGTTTGTCATTCTGTACACTACAGAACGTGCGCACGTTACTCTAACCGGTCATTGTTTCTCCTTTTTTCTTTTTTATATAATCCTACGTGGCCTTTGTAGGATATAATATTATATTCTATTTATTTGTTTATCAAATGTTGTTTTTTCCTTCTTCAAGCATCCATTTATGAAAGTCTCTAACATCTCTAATCACTCTATGAGCATATGGAATATTCCAACAATAACCTGGCTCAACAATTTCATATTCCATATCTTCTTTATCCCCACCTACAAATTTTGTAAGCTTATGTATTTCGTCATAAAGCTTATTAGCATACCAATATCCAGGTGTATAAGTGGAATCCTCAATGTCGTTTAAACATTCCGGATGATTTGCCAAATATGAATAAACAATTCTTTTTTCATCAATATCAAGAAGTTCTGTCATCTGATATGAAAGCTGTAAGATATTATTTTTTTTCATAAATTCTTTAATATCATCGTCCAGGATATAATCTCTGAATACGACTCTATTAACAATTGTTTGCACTTTCATATAGTCTATTTAACCTTATCTTTTTTAGTTGTTTTACGTATTGCTTTTTTCTCCAGTTCTTCAGTTCTTTCAATCCGTTGAAATGCAACTTTCATTTTATTCATCGGTTTACAATTAATACCCATTTGTTTAATCTCCTTTTAATGTTTATTATTATGATCAATAATGTTGCTCGTGTTTATTACAGCTAACACTATTTAACTCCATTTATATATTCTCTAAACGTCTCAAAATCTTTTCGTGTCATGCAAATTTCTGAATAATAATAATCTTTGTTACGTATAATTGCCCAAATCTTTTTCATCTTTTGCCATAACACATCACGTATTGTTTGATACTGATCTTTATACCAGTTTCCACTAAGGATTGTACAATACGCAAATATATCATTGTCTGGCTTGCTTGCGTCCCAATAATCTTTTTCAACTCGGATAGACACACCAGAATCGCAGCCGCATGAACATGTAACAAGAAGTTCTTTCCCATCTTGAGATTTTAATATCGACACTTATCCATTCTCCTTATTGATATTTTTCTTGTCATTCCAATCCAACAGTTTAATTTTCGCATAATAAATAACTTTGCCAGTAGAACTATCAATTTTCTTATCTACCGACATGTAGTCTTTAATTGAATCTACAAAATCATATGCAAGATTATTAAT
>CALXUC010000077.1 GCA_944391575.1 uncultured Clostridia bacterium
AACAACTTAGAGCATAACTTAGATATCAAACCGACAAAATATATCCAATGTATTGATTGTGGAGAATGGGTTGAAGTTCCATCCGGATCTAAGTCTGTGAGATGTAGTGATTGTCAAAGGGAAGAGAATAAACGGAAAAAGCGAGAGTATTGGCGCAAAAAGAATACTGTATATTAGTTCAATGGAATGAAGAATATAATAATAGATGGTAAGGTTTGGTGATGTTATTTTTTTCGCTTAAAATTATGTGCCATAGGACAAACTATGGCACATAACAGATGGTGATAATCCTACTTTGATTTGGGTGTTGGTGGTAATGATATTGGACTATTGGAATTGATTATTGATGATGTTTAATTATAATGTGGTGATACAATCGCTTATATACATGGGGAAATTATACTATAAAACAGGCGAAAACACAAAACTAGAAATATCTTAACCTTGATTTTTCGCCCACTATATAAGGATGTTTTTAAAATGGTGAAAATTGAAACGTCCATATGATATGGGTTTTTATTTGCACACTATATAGGAAGGTGATTCAAATAGAAGAAATTTGGAAGCCGATAAAAAATTATGAAGGACTATATGAAGTTTCAAATTTAGGAAGAATAAAAGGTGTAACAAGATACGTAAAAGGTAAAGTTGGATATCGGATACAAAAAGAGAAAATTCGAAAGTGCGAAGTTAGTAGCAATGGCTATTTGCATGTATTATTATGTAAAAACGGGAAATACACAACACACAATGTTCATAGACTGGTGGCCGAAACATTCATCCCTAATCCTGATAATTTACCTGAAATCAATCATAAAGATGAGAACAAAGAGAATAATTGTGTTGATAATTTAGAATGGTGTACGAGAAAATACAATATGAATTATGGAACAACACAATCTCGCATTCATAATAAGTATTGGATGCTTAATCAATAGTAATTAAGAGAACTATTCATATCGCTACATAACTAAGTGAGATTGAGAGGTTATTATTTACAAAATGAGATATGAATTTATATATCAGATCTGACAGAATGGAGGGAATTAATCTATTTGGTTTTAACACAAGATAATCTAATAAAACAAATAGCGAAAAGAGAAGATATTAATGTGGCGATAGTTCGCAATGTGATAAAAAGCATGGAAAAGATCATTTTCGACCACCTATCTTCTACTACTCCATCTGAAAACATGGTTGTTAAACCAATAGATGGATTAAGTATTGAGTGTGATTATGTTCCGGAAAAGGAAATTCACACATATGATGATATTCTGGTAAAAGAAAAAATATGGTCAAAATCGAAAATCACCAGACATTATAATAGAAAATTAAATCATTATTTTGACAACTAACTTATCTTTCATTTTTCTTCTCTCTATATTTCTGGTGGTAGCGTTATCATTCTGATGGCGTTGCCACTGGATTCTGAAAAAGTGGATGAAGTAAATGGAGAATATAATAATATAATGGGGTATCGCCAAGCGGTAAGGCACAGGACTTTGACTCCTGCATTCACTGGTTCAAATCCAGTTACCCCAGTATGGCCGTGTGGCGGAATTGGCAGACGCAAGGGACTTAAAATCCCTGGATGTGAAGCATCGTCCGAGTTCAAATCTCGGTACGGCTATTATGCCCCAATAGCAGAATTGGAATATGCGTCTGACTTAGGATCAGAAGTTTTGGAGTTCGAGTCTCCATTGGGGTATATATTGAGTGGGAATGGCGAAAGTGGTAGACGCGCTAGATTCAAAATCTAGTGTTGTAAAGCGTGTGAGTTCAAGTCTCACTTCCCATATTATAAGGCGTGTGTCCGGTTGGTCGAGGAAGCGGTCTTGAAAACCGTTGGCGGGAAACCGTTCGGGGGTTCAATTCCCTCACGCGTCGTCATGGCATCGTGGAGTAATGGAATCTCATCAGATTGCTAATCTGACCTACGTGACAAACGTAGTCTGCGTTCGAGTCGCAGCGGTGTCGTTATATATTATAAAAATATTGGGGTGTAGATCAGTTTGGAAGATCGCTACACTTGGGATGTAGAGGCCGCAGGTTCAAATCCTGTCGCCCCAATTAATCGGTGGGTATGCCTAGTAGCGATGGCGGCGGTCTGTAAAACCGTTACACAAGAAACATCGTAGGTGCGAGTCCTACCCCGCCGACTTTTGGCCGTGTAGCATAATGGTTAGTGCATCGGGTTGTCGCCCCGAAGACGCGGGTTCAATTCTCGCCATGGTCGTTGGATGTTAATCAATATAAATTGCCCGATAATGTGGGACGGTTATATTTATGTTAAAACCAATAAGTATGACTGCTGGACGCAGAATTTATATTGTATTCCATTTTGGCCAAACAAGGCCCTTGTATACTTATGTAATATCTTCCTTCTGAACAAAAATGGTTTTGTAAAGTGTTGTGCTTTAGATATTATGATTAAAAGAGAAATTCATGAAAAGATCGTAAGCCTAGTAGTGTATTTCTATAATCTAATCAATTTGTATACATAATTTAAGTAATTTATTTATCAAAATGCTTATATAATTCCTTCCTTCTGAAATTGTACAAGAAGATTATCAAAATGTTTTAGGAATTATACTTTGCATTCAATATTGCGGATTGTGCAGGACTGGTTCCTCAACGGCCTCATAAGCCGTGTAACCGGGTTCAATTCCCGGATCCGCTATGGGTTGGTGGTGTAATTGGTAACACGGCAGTCTCCAAAACTGCAAGATTGGGGTTCAAGTCCCTGCCTTCCTGTTATTTTGGACGCATAGCTCAATTGGCAGAGCGCTCGGCTGTTAACCGAGTTGTTATTGGTTCAAGTCCAGTTGCGCCCGCTACTCTCCTATTTGGGGAAATTCAAATGAAAGGACGATTTCAAATTAAAGTAATTACGAAAAAAGAATTGCAAAAATTATTGGATGCCGGAATTATACGAAATTCTCATAAAGGTTTTATAAATCGTAAAGGAAATGAAGTTGGGTATTATCGTACAGCCGGAGCTGCACATAAAAGGTATATTCAAGATTGGTATGCTGACAAAGCACAAAGATTATAAACTATACTAGAATAGAAAGGTGGTTACGTGCCATCGAGGGACAGATTAAATTTTTCGATACAAATATTCTTCTTTCTCATTTAGACCAGGTAGAGAAAGAGGATTTTTTTATTATATCTTCTATTACATTAGAAGAACTCGAGGATATAAAATCGAATCGAAATAAAGACGATGATGTTAAATATTCTGCAAGACAAGCAGTCAGATTTTTAGATGAAAATGCAGATAAATATCGTGTTATTGTTTATAGACATGAAGCTAGATGGGATTATTTTTTAAATCAGTTTGATAAATTTAATACGTTTAATTCTCTAAATAACGATGAAAAAATAATACTGTGTGTAAAATACGCAAAATTAATTTTAGACATAGATGTTGTGTTTATATCAAATGATATTTTGGCAAAATTGATTGCAAAAACATATTGTGTTAAAACATCTAGTATGCATGATAATGTAACGGATAATTACAAAGGGTATGCCGAGGTTGTCTTGAGCGATGATGAATTGG
>CALXUC010000078.1 GCA_944391575.1 uncultured Clostridia bacterium
GCCAGAACATTTAAAGCTCAGGGCGGTCAGGGGATTTCTCTTTCTAAGTTGCGTCCAAAAGGATGTGGAATTAATCATGGGCAATTCGCATCTGACGGAATTGTTCCGTTTATGGAAGTATACAATAGGACTACAGAAAGTATAAGTCAAGGTGGAAGTCGCAAAGGCGCACTAATTATGTCGCTCGACATTTGGCACAAAGAAGCGTCACAGTTTATAACAATCAAATCAGAAGAGGGAAGAATTCAGAAAGCGAATCTTTCTCTTGAGATTGATGACGAATTTATGAAATGTGTCAAAAAATATTATGACACGGGCGAGGTTATCAAGAAAGAGATTATAAGAGAATATGAAGGAAATAGAGTTACATACGAAGTTGTTCCAATTGAACTTTATAAATTAATGATGAAAACAGCTTATGATTGGGCTGAACCTGGTTGTATTTTCTGTGATCCATTTAGAAATTATAATATGATGGAATATTGTGATGACTATCAGGTGCAGACCTGTAATCCATGTGGTAAAAATGCTTGCCTCATGTAAAACATTTCGTAAAATCGGTGAACCCTAAGTCTCAAAGATATGGCAATACCGAGATCCTACTACAACATAGAGGATTGTAACGCATAGATGATGAGCGATATGTTAGCAATAATTCATCCACGAGTACGGAACTTTGGAAAAAAGATAATCAAGTTTTGCTTACTATATATAATGGAGGTAATCAAACTGATTATATATAAAGCAACAAACATAAGTAATAATAAAATATATATTGGTCAAACAACTCAATCTTTAGAGCAGAGATCGAATCAACATTTAAGAGAAACAAAATCAATAAAAAAAGATAATACATATTTTCATGATGCGATTGAAAAATATGGATTTAACAATTTTAATTTTGAAACTATAGATACAGCGGAAAACCAAGAGGAACTTGATCAAAAAGAGCGCTTTTGGATTTCATATTATCATTCTAATAATTCTAAATATGGTTACAACCTTGATTCAGGTGGACGATCTGGTTGTGCAAAATCCCAACAAACAAAAGAAAAGATAGGGCAAACTACAATAGAAAAGTGGAAAAATAAAGAAACTGCTTCAAAAATGATGAATGGATTACGAAAGGGTACAGAAACAGTAAAGAATAATGCAAAACAATATACATTTACGTGTCCTATATGTGGTAAAAAAATACCTGTAGCAAAATGGGAACTAGAGAAGAAACAATATTGTAGTTTAAAATGTCTTGGTAAAAGTGGAAAATGGATTAAAGGTGTAGAAGCAGCAAAAAATATAGTTCATATTAGAAATCTTGAACGCAAAAAACAAATAAAAGAAACAATTGTAAACTGGGTTCTGAATCGTGAATCTATAGTAATGACCTGTCCGCAAAATAGAATTGTCAGTACACTACATGAATTATTAGAAATGCTTTACGATAAATATAATATTAAAGATATACGATCAATATTCATATGTTTTAACGTTAAAAATAGAAAAGAATTATTAAAAGAACTGCAAAATTTGATTATTATTTCCAAAGAAAATGTATGCTAAACTGGTCTGAAACGACAGACGTATCTTATTCTGTGGCGCGAATAAGTATGAAAGAAATTTCCAGATGTAAAGGATAAAAAACTTTTACGATAATACATGAGGAAGGAGCAACCTCTGCCAAAACACGGGGCCTGTAACTTGGCAAGCTTAAATTTATCTGAATTTGTAAATCATGCTTTTACAAATGAAGCATATTTTGATTATGCATCATTTGGCGAAGCTGTAAACACCGCAATCAGAGGGCTTGATGATGTTCTTGATGAAAATATGAACAATCACCCTTTAAAGGAACAGCGAGAAATGGCATATAATTACAGAAACGTTGGTCTAGGAATTATGGGACTTTCTGACTGCTTGATTAAACTTGGAATTGTGTATGGAGACAAGTCGAGCATAGAAATAATAAATGATATTATGAATATCATGTTTAAATCGGCTGTTATTGCAAGTGTCAATCTTGCAAAAGAAAAGGGCGCATTTCCTAAGTATAATCCAAAACTTCTTGAATCTACAATTATAAAAAATCATTTTACTCAAAATGAACTTGATGATATTGGAGCAACTACTTATGGGCTTAGAAATTGCAGTCTACTCAGTATCGCACCCACAGGAAGTCTTGGGACAATGCTAAATATTTCAACAGGATGCGAACCTATTTTTGCAATGTCGTACACGAGAAAAACTGAAAGTCTGAATAATAACCAGGATAAATATTATAAAGTTTATACGGGTATTGCAAAAGAATACATTGATAGATTTGGAGGAGAACTCCCGGATTATTTTGTTGAGTCTAAAGATATTAAATGGAAGAATCGTGTTGATGTTCAGTCTATTTTACAGAAACATGTTGATACTGCAATCAGTTCAACTATTAATCTTCCAAACGAAATTACTGTAGATGAAATAGAAACACTTTATTTATATGCGTGGGAGAAAAATCTAAAAGGTATAACTATTTTCCGAGACGGATGTAAACGTGTAGGTATTTTGAGTACATCTGATAATTCAACTAATGATGATACAACCAATGATTACGAAACAGATTTGTCATTAAAAAACAGCAATGATCTTCCGAGAGGATACATTATTAAAACAGACGATAATTGTAAAAAAAAAAAAAGAACGTTGGTAACC
>CALXUC010000079.1 GCA_944391575.1 uncultured Clostridia bacterium
GAATTTCTAAAAGACAATCAGTGGGAATTTACAGAGAAGATCGACGGAACCAACATTGGAATTGTATGGGATGGTCACAAGGTATCTTATCAGGGAAGAACTGAAAGAGCACAGATTCCGGCCCATCTCACGAATAAACTAATTGAGATGTTTGGTGGCACAACAAATGAAGAATTGTTTGAGCAGAAATTTGGAGAAATGCCAGTAATTCTTTTTGGTGAAGGATATGGCCCGAAGATTCAGAAAGGTGGAGGTAATTATCGCCCGGATGTATCATTTGTTCTTTTTGATGTCTATTTGCCAAATCAGAATATTTGGTTAAAACGTGATGCAATTGAGGATATTGCAAAAACTTTTGGTATTGATGCAGTCCCGATTGTTCTTACCGGCACTCTTAAAGATGGTGTTGATTTTGTAAAAACATTCCCAAAGTCTACAATGGGTACAGCAAATATGGAAGGTATTGTTGGTAAACCCAAAATCGATATGTTGGATCGCATGGGAAGACGAGTAATCGTAAAGATTAAGTGCTGCGATTATAGATAGAGGTATGATGGATATTATTTTACGGATCGATCATTTAGCTAATTAGCTAAAAGTTTATTTTGACTAAAAAAACTTGGAATTAATTAGAAAAAGTTGGGTTAAAGGTTGGGAATAAAATGATTACTGGTTTTGAAACATGGATGCTGGATGTTGGTTTTGACCGTACCTTTCAGATGCTAGAATATCGTCGCCCTGGTGACTGGACACCGAGAGAATTAGAAAGTAAATACATAGATCAGTCTCAGTACGTAAATGATCGTTATACCTATATAAAAATAAAAGAGGCAATTGAACTTCCGGATGGAGATATTCTTATTGGGTATATAGACGTTACGGATTCAGAATGGGGAGGAGATTTTGACGAGGGTAAGGCGATTGTTAATTATCGCAAACTGAGCCAGTTAGAACTCAGTTGGGTTCCAGAAGATGGAGAAATAGAAGGGAGAATAGAATAAAAGAACTGTTTTATAGGAGGTTGATTAATGGATATTATTTATTTATTGGTATGTATTGCAATATTGTTGCTCGTTATGGCCTTGTCATATGCTGTTTATTCCAAAATACTAGATAGGGCATTAGATTATTTTGAATCTATTATTGGAACAAAGGCGATGGGTATAATTTGTTTGATACTATCTATTGCAATAATGATATTGGTGGTTGGAAAGTAATTGCATCTTAAGGCCGCTTATGCACTTAATAAAAAAATAAAGTAATAAAGGAGAATGGAATATGAATTTTTATGAAAATTATGAAAATTATTTAGATATACTTAACAAAATTTGTGTGTCAACTAATTACGATGAAACGACTGGCTGTTTAAATATCCAAACAACAAACGGTATTACAGAACCAGATGTTATTGCAGATATTAATGTAATTGTTCCTGGAAAAGTTGTGGAAATTTCATTTGCAGATGGTGGTAAAGAAAAAATGGTTTGTCATAAAGATGATACATTTGACCTAAGAAAGTGTTGTTTCATTGCTATTGCAAAGCATTTATATAAGAAGGAATATACTCAGGAAGGCATTGAGTATATGGCGACGCAGCTTACATATCAGAAGAAGTACGTAAAGATTGTGGATAAGGCTCTGAAAGATTATAAGAAGAAAGAAGAAGAGAAAGAAAAGAAAGCACGCGAAGAAGAGAAAGAGCGAATCATTAGGGAGCGTCAGAGTTTAAAACGTTGGAGACAGAAACAGCGTAGAAAAGAAAGATATAGAAAAGAAGTCGTTAATTTAATTTCAGATTCTATAAATGAAGCAAAAAGAAAAAGGAAAGTGCAAGAAACAGTATATTAATTATCAGCTATACGTAGTGTTATAGCTACGTATAGTATTTTATAAAATTTTCATTTTATTTGGAGAATATATATGTTAGAAATGTATGATGATTATGATTCCTATGATTACGATGATTATTGTTACGAATGTAGCGGGTATGGGGATAATTACTATGTAGATGAGTATGGTAATTTTATATGTGCATGTGATAATTGTCCATTTAACAAATTCTACGATTTGGATGAATGGTGAAAAAATGTTAAAAGGTAAGTTTATTGGCAAGGATGGGAGTATGGGGTTCAAATATGGTAAAAAATATAAACTCTATACCTGGTGTGAACGCAACTATTTGTTTTTGAAAACATCGGATGGGTTGTGGTGTCCATATGGTAGTATGGAAAAGTTATTAGAGAATTGGAGAATTATATATGACAATTGATCAGATTAAAGAAAAGATGGCAAGTAGTGAATATGATTTTCTACGAACAAATGAACATCTTGGTAATAATATTATTTTGCTTACTCTTGGCGGTAGTCATGCATACGGCATGGATAAAGAAACATCGGATTTGGATTGCCGGGGCATTGCATTAAATAGTAAGAAAGAAATATTGTTAGGAACAGACTTTGAACAAGTTGTTGATCTTGATACAGATGCTACAGTTTATTCGTTTAATAAAATGATTGAGTTATTGTGTAAAAGCAATCCAAACGTTATTGAACAACTTGGCTGT
>CALXUC010000080.1 GCA_944391575.1 uncultured Clostridia bacterium
ACTTTATAGAGTTCGAAAGTCTTGGTCAGACGCAAAATCACAAATTGGTGCATATGCAAATCTTGACAATGCAAAAGAAGCATGTAAAGAGGGATATACGGTTTACGATTGGAACGGGAAAGCAGTTTATTCAAAAGCATCAACTGCTACAACTAATTTATATCGTGTTCGCAAATCATGGGATGATGTAAAATCTCAATTAGGTGCTTATGCTGTACTTGATAATGCCAAAAATAATTGTCCCTCTGGGTACAATGTGTACGACTGGAATGGCAAGGTTGTATATTCTAATGTTCCATCAAAACCGGCTGATACAAATAGTAAATTATATAGAGTAAGAAAATCATGGGATGATGCAAAATCTCAGACTGGAGCATACGCATCATTAGAAAACGCTAAAAATAACTGTGGTGTTGGATATACCGTTTATGATTGGAACGGAAATGCTGTTTATACAAACAGTGGTACAGAACAGAAACCAGAAGATAAACCTGAAATAAAACCAGATGATAACACAAATACCGAAAATAAACCATCTGAAGATAAACCAGTTGTAGAGGTTCCTGCGGAAGATATTAGTCCGGTTAAGGGATTGTCACATGAAGCGTTTATTGAATATATTGGTTCATTAGCAAAAGCAGATATGAAGAAAACAGGTGTCCTTGCATCTGTTACGATTGCACAGGCTATTCTTGAATCGGCTTGGGGACAATCTGAATTATCTTTGAAGGCAAATAACCTGTTTGGAATGAAAGCATCTTTATCTGGAAACACATGGGATAGTGATTGGGATGGTAAGATTTATGCTAAAAGATCTAATGAAGAAGATGAAAATGGAAATGTAACATCTGTACTTTCTGACTTCAGAGCATATGATACTGTAGAAGCCTCAATTAAAGACCACAGTGATTATCTAACTGGCGCAAAGAATGGTTCTTCTTTAAGATATGATGGTTTGAAAAATGAGAAAGATTATAGAAAGGCAATTCAAATTATAAAAGATGGCGGATATGCTACAGATAGTAAATACGTAGATAAAGTCTGTAATATTATTGAGGAAAATAATCTTGATGTATTTGACTCAGAATATGATCCGATTGATATTGCTGATATTACAGAATCATTGGGTGCAATCAAAGATATTCTAAATAAGATTTTTGAATTTATTCAAAAGATTTTTAAATAATAAGGTTTTAGGGTAGAGATAAATGCTCTACCCTATTTTTTACGATTCTATGGGTTAAAGTTTTTTCTAGTTGTGGTAATTATTGTGGTAATTTTTTTCTAAAAATACCAGTTTTCTCGATTTTACAAGGTTTTTTAAAGTATAAGTACCTTCATTACGAGTGAAGTGCTCTACCGACTGAGCTATTCCGGCGAACTGTCAAATGCCCGTACCAAAAACCTTGAAAACGCTTGATTTTCGGGTGTTGTAGCGATTATTCTTGAATTTTATTACCACTTTAAATTGTCTGACAATTCCCAATTAGTCCCTATTAGTCTTGATTAATCTAGTTCTGATTGTGGTAATTATTGTGGTAATTTCTTTTTGTTACCACAATTACCACTTTTAATTGTGGTAATTCAAGTAGACATCTGATTCAGTACGTGTTAAAGTATAACTACACAATTATCTTTTGTCAACTGTTTTTTATTTTTTATCAGAGGTGATTGCATGGGAAAGCGTAGAAATGGAGAGGGAACATGGGGTATAAAAACGATACGAGGAATTGAATATCGCTTTTATCGTAACCCTGATGGTAAATATTTCTATGGCAAGACAGAAAGAGAAGTGCGTGAGAAATTAAAGAAATATAAACCATTACTAATAGACGATAAGTCTATCAGAAAAGAATATTTCGGAGATTATGTTGCTGATTGGCTTGAGAATGTTAAACGTCCTAAGATTAAAAGGCATACTTATGATGGATACGAGGATTGTATTACAGGACAACTGTTAAACTACAAATATAACAATTTATCAGATATTCAAGTTGGATCTATTACAACATTGGATATTAATAGATACTATACTTCATTGGCAGAACATTATTCAAAGGGTACGATTAAGAAAAATTATGCGATCTTATCGCAGTGTATTAAATATGGAAATAAGTACAACCATTTTTCTAAGCCGATTGATTTAGATGATATATCTATTCCACATAATGATGTAATCAAGAAACAGACTAGAGAAGTACAATTCCTTAGTGATGATGATATGAAGAAATTGTATGAGGAATCCAAGAGGATTAATGTACCTGGATTCAATTTTGGTGGAAAAATTGGTGATTTGACATATGGAAATAATGCGAAACTTCTTATGTTTATAATGTTCACTGGATTGAGAATTGGCGAAGCAATAGACCTGAGATGGAGTAATGTAGAATTAGGTGACTCCCCAAGAGTTCATGTGACAAGTAGCTCCGTTCAACTGAAAAATAGAAATAAGAAAACTAATACCAAGTATATAGAAGAATCTACTACCACAAAATCATACTCTGGTGAACGTTATGTGCCATTGAACCAAACTGCATTAGAAATATTAGAATATGAGGATAAGCTAAACCCCAATCACAATTCTACTGATTATGTATTTATCACAAAGAATGGAGATAAGATAAAGTCAAGACAAAATGTAAACAGAACATTACGCGATATGTTAGTCCGATCAGGATGCTCTGTTCAAAACTGTACACCTCACGGATTAAGACATAGCTTTGGGAGTGCGTTGTTGAGAAAGGGTGTAGATATTAAGGTCGTCTCTAAATTACTTGGACACAAAGATATTACTGTGACATATAACGTTTATATCCACATATTAAAAGAGCAAGAAATCGAAGCAGTTAGTGGACTTACAGAATTATTTACTGACATAAAAAAAGAAGGGGAATAATCCCCTTCGTATACATATTATAAAAATAATTTTCGTTTAATATTGTTATCTATCCACTCTTCATATTTGTCTTTTGGAATGTAATATCTATGCCCAATCTGAATTTTAGGAAATGATTTCATCTTTACAATTTCATATGCTCTGTTTTTACTGGTACCCAGATGCTTTTGTATATCTGATACTTTTAAAATTTCTGTGTGCATTTTATTTACTTGTACTGCCAATACCACCAGCTCTTTCTGTTGTAACCTCTTCTTGATC
>CALXUC010000081.1 GCA_944391575.1 uncultured Clostridia bacterium
CTACTTATTCTTATTTCCTACTCTTGGATTATACTATAAAAACAAATGTTTGTCAATGAATTTGAGTAAAAAATACCATTTTTTCTTAAATTCATAAAAAGTATCGAAGCCGATTATTAGGTCGGCAAGATCGATACTTTTTATCAACTACTGGTGTGTATTTTTGCTTCTAAACCCATTGGTACTCTAAGGGAATATCAAAAGTGTCGGGTAGTAAGGCGGACTTACACGTTTTACTATTTCGTCAATGTCCATGGACTTCCCTCGCTTCCATTTCCTGCTGTAGATGTGTCTATTTTGACTCCAGACTCTAGAATTACAACAGGGGCGAGGGCGTTACTAAGACTCTTCCCAATATCGTATTCGCCGGTATCCTGCACTGTACAAGTAGTTGCGGCTGAGTGGACCATAACTAGTCACAATGTGCACGCGGAAGTTTGTATCGTACGAAAAAGCACTCACCCAGCGAGATGCCATCCAACTGTTTGCTGCCAATTTTTTACCATCTTTATCCTCTGTTGTGTTACTAAATAATTCCACTGCGGCTAAATCGATTTCGTGATGAGTTTGTTCTATATATCTATAGTTTGCATTTGATTCTATATTATTGTTATCACTATAATAATCCACATAACTTTCATCTATTGTTTCATAGCTACTTGGATTACTTGGGTCACTTCCTAAATGTCTTGTACTATATCCATATGTCCCCTCTACATATGGTATTGATGCGTTGTTTAATATTTGTATTGCGTTTGCATAATCTGATTTTGCTTTTTCTTTCTCTTCTGCCGTATCTGAATAATCTGCAGTTCCAGCTCCTAACGTGAAGCTTGGTCCGTTATAGCATACTATTTCCATATGTCCATTATTATCTAAGTCTAATATTCTCCATTTATCATAGTTTTCTCCTTCATCAATAACTCCATTACCATTACTATCTACTTGTACACTGTAATTTACAAAATCTCCTATTTTTACTGGTATAGTCGTTGTTACCGTTATTTCACTACTTTCTTTTGATAATCCTACTTTATCATATACTATTACTTTACAAGTATAACTTTCTCCTCCTGTTTTTCCGGTTACGTTATATATTGCACTTCCTGATGTTGTTGTTACTGTATTTTCTAAAGTGTTATTAATATAGAACTCATATTTTGCTATTCCACTTTGTCCATCTGCTCCTGTCGCTGTTAATGTAAATGTTGTCTCTTCTTCATTACTACTTGTTATTGTTGCTGTTGTTGGAGCTGTTGTATCTATTCTATTTACTGTTACTGCTGTGTTGTTTGTATTTCCAGCTTGGTCTTTTACCCATACGTAATACGTTCCATTTGATGTTATATTATTTATTGTTGTATTTAAACTTGTTATTGCTCTTACTTCTGTGTAACTTGGCTCTGTTGTGCTACTTTGATTTATTCCATAGCCTACTATTCCTATATTTTCTGTTGCACAACCTGATGTTCCTGTATCTGTTGCTGTTATTGTTACGCTATTTGTCTTTCCCCAACTTGTACTTGCTGTTGCACTTGAGATTACTGGTAATACTTTATCTATATTTTGTATTGTTATACTTGCAGTTTTATAACCTTGATTTCCGTCATAATATCTTGCATATACTGTTCCATTTACTCCTACTGATATTGTCGTTTCTGCATTTGTTGCTGTTTGCCAATTATTTTCACCTATACTATATTGGAATCGATCTGCATTTGTTAACGCTTGTCCACCTACTTTTATGTTTTCATCATAAACAATTTTTACGCTTACGTCTTCCTTAGTAGGTGCTGTGTTTTGTGCTTCTAACACTATATTACCTGCACTCATTATATTATTTATTTCTATATTTATACTTGCTTTTCTTCCATTTGTTCCTTCTACAGTTACTTTATACGTTCCATTTTCTGTTACTGTGTATTCTTTTGCTATTTCTTTTTCACCATTACAGGTTTCTACATTACCTTGAAATTCTATTTTTGCTATTCCTTTATTTTCTTCTTTTGCTGTTATTATTATTTTTACTGCTTCTCCATACGTTCCTGCTGGCGGATCTAATGTATACGTTATTGTTGGTTTTACTACATTAGCTATATCGTCTACTATACTTCCTTCTTTATTTATATTTCCGTCTTCATCTATCCATATATCTATTACTACATTTGTTTTCTTATCTATTATTGTGGCTGACTGTTCTTCTTCGTCCACAGATATTATATAGTCTTCTTCATTTATACTGCTTATTTCTTTTATTTTTTCTATAAGACTATCTATATCTATTTTCTTCCCTGTTTCTGCATTTTCTATTTTTAAATCTAATTCTGCCATATCAACAACTTCTAATATACTAGATTTCACATGTTCTCTTTCTGCTTGTGTTACTCTATTAAATAGTCCTTCACCATTTATAATGGCTGATATTGCTACTCCAGCTAGTATCAACATTACTACTACTGTTATTACTAATGTAACTAGAGTTATTCCTTTATTTTGACTTTTATATTTCATAGCTTTTTAGAACTCCTTTCTTTTACATCTTTACCATCTCAAAATTATATGCATTTGCAAAATCTGATGTTGCTGATGCGTTTAATTGTACTGTTTCTCCTGCATTTACTCTATCTATATATCCACCTATTCTTGTTATTTCATTTCCTTCTTTATCTTTTACTATTATTTCTACTGGAAAATCTCCTAATGTTCCACTTGTTGAATTTGTTACATCCGCTACTACTTGTGATACATTGTTATTTTCTACTAATCTTATGTTGCTTATTTCTAATCCATCTATTGTTTTTGTTTTACTTAATTCTTCACTTATATTTACTTTACTTCCATCTTCTTGCACTTCCACAAATTCCTCTACTTTATTTTCTTCTTCTAGTCCTATTGCTGGTGTTTGAGGTGTTCCCTCATCTTCTTTTCCTTTGTTTACATTTACTGCTACTATTATTACTATTAGTAACACTATTATTATCCCTAATACTATCATTAATTCTTTTGCTTTCATTCTATTTACCTTCCTTATATTATTTATTTAGGTTTTTATTTTAGGTTTTACCTATAAACCTATATTTTTATTTCTATATTTTTTATTTCTTTATTATTTTTAAGGCCCTGCCCTTTTATATTTATGCGAATTTTTTTCGCAAAAAACGCAAAAAGATAGACCTATACCAATTTTTCTATTTGGCATAGTTCTACCTTTATTTTTATTACTATTTAATTTTTCTTTTTTATTTTCTAAAAGACAATATAGTGTGTGTGTGTGTGTGTGTGTGTACAGCCATGCGGGTTTCAGCGATTTTTTCTATTTTTTTTATTTTATTTTTTTCTTTTAATTTTAAAGTTTCTACCATTTTTTTATTTTCTCCTTCTTCGTTATTTTCCTTTATATTACCATATATTTTTATTTAATGCAAGACTAAAATTTACCAATTTTTTATTTTTCCATTTTTCTATTTGCTATAATGAGCTTTCTGAATTTTACTATATAATACTAAAAATAATTTTTTAAAATTTTATCGCCTAATCCGCCTGTTACTTCTTTTCTACGTCTTGCAATGTTGAAAATAAATTTAATTCTTCTTGACTAATAACTTTCCATCTTTTAACGTCAAATGCACCACTAGGAAGTAATCTAATATCTCCTATAACTGGCAAACTAACAAATGATAGATTCATATATGGATCTATTCCTTCATTTACCTCTACCATATTTTTAAGTTCTTTCATTTTTCTAATAACTTCATTCGAATCTTCATCAGTCATTAAATTTGCTATTCCTGTATGCATTGTACCCTTATGCGGTTCTATAACAACAACTTTAATAATATCGTTTTTCAAATCATAGTCATCAGCTTGCTTCTTCTATTGTAGTACATTCATGATCTGACTGTATTCCTGCTTCGATATATTTTTTCAAATCCTCCCCTGATAGCCCTGGTGCGTGTCCATCCACTTTTTTCCCTAGTCTCTGTGCTTCAGCAATCTTTAAAAGCACCTCTTTATCACCCGCTATAACTCCTGGATAATTCATCATTTCTGCTAATCCTAAAATTCTTTCTTCATCTAATTTAAAACACTTTGCTGTATCTGCACTATCTAATTTTTCGGCAGATTCATCAAATTCTTCATCTGCTGTATAGTCGCCATTAATACCTAAAATTTCTCCATCTTTTATTGCGATGTTACCATTAATAAATTTTCTTAACTTAACATCTAAATATTTACCATTTTTTAAAATTAAATCGGCTTTCATTTTAACACCTTCTTATGTTTTATTTTTTATATTTTTATAAAGTTTTTACTGAATTATAACGTAAAATTATTTCAAAAAGAATTTCATCATCTTATAATTTGACTCCTTATATGGATGGTATCTCATTGGCATATCTATTAAGTTTGATTTCTTTATAATAGATTTATAATGCGTAAATGTGTCAAAACTATATTTGCCATGGTATGAACCCATTCCGCTGTTTCCTACTCCACCAAATGGCATACTATGACTCGCTATATGCATTATTGTATCATTTATACAACCACCACCAAATGGTACTTCTCTTAATATTCTTTTTTGAAGTTTTTTGTTATTTGTAAATAAATATAACGCTAATGGCTTTGGATTTGATGTTATATATTTTATTACTTCATCTATTTTTGTAAATTCTATAATAGGGAATAATGGTCCGAATATTTCATCTTCCATTGCTTTTGAATTATATGTGCATTTTAAAATAGTTGGTTCTATTTTGAATGTTTTTTCATCATATTTACC
>CALXUC010000082.1 GCA_944391575.1 uncultured Clostridia bacterium
CTTCCCTCGCTTCCATTTCCTGCTGTAGATGTGTCTATTTTGACTCCAGACTCTAGAATTATAACAGGGGCGAGGGCCTGACTGGCGCTATACCCAACCTCGTAGCCGTCGGAATCCACGTAGTACAAGTAGTTGTCGTTGAGAGCGCCAGAGCTATTCACATAGCGCACGTAGAAGTGCGAATAGCTCGAAAGAGCAAACACAAGGCGAGACGCCAGCCAACTATAATCTGCCATTTTTTTACCGTCTTCTGTATTACTAAATGATTGTACTGCAGCTACGTCGCTTTCGTGATGTGTTTGGACTATATATCTATAGTTTGCATTTGAACTGAGGTTACTGTAATCACTATAAAATTTAATGTAACTCGTTGATATTGTTGCATATCTACTTGGATTACTTGGGTCACTTCCTAAATGTCTTGTACTATATCCATATGTCCCTTCTCCATATGGTATTGATTCATCGTTTAATATTTGTATTGCATTTGCATATCGTGTTTTTGCTGTTGATGCTGTATTTGAACCTAATGTGAAATCTGGTCCGTTATAACATACTATTTCCATATGTCCATTATTATCAAAATCTAGTATTCTCCATTGATCATATGTTTTTCCATCTACATTTACACTGTAATTTACAAAGTCTCCTATTTTTGCTACTTCTTCTGGATCTACTATAGGCGCTACTGTAGTTACCGTTATTTCACTACTGTCTTTATATAATCCTACTTTATCATATACTCTTACTTTATATTTATAATTTTGTCCTCCTGTTTTTCCTGTTACATTATATGTTGCTGTTCCTTCTGTTGTTGTTACTGTTTTTTCTAAAGTATTATTAATATAAAATTCATATTTTGCTATTCCACTTTGTCCATCTGCTCCTGTTGCTGTTAATGTAAATGTTGTCTCTTCTATATTACTACTTGTTATTGTTGCCGTTGTTGGAGCTGTTGTATCTATTCTATTTACTATTACTTGTTTATTTCCTGTATTTCCAGCTTTGTCTTTTATCCATACGTAATACGTTCCATTTGATGTTATATTATTTATTGTTGTATTTAAACTTGTTGTTGCTGCTACTGTTGTATAACTTGGTTCCGTTGTACTACTTTGATTTATTCCATATCCTACTATTCCTATATTTTCTATTGCACAACCTGCTGTTCCTGTGTCTGTTGCTACTATTGTTACACTATTTGTTGCTCCCCAACTTGTACTTGCTGTAGCACTTGAAATTACCGGTGCTACTCTATCTATATTTTGTATACTTGCTACCGCTGTGTTTGTATGTTGATCATTTTCATCAAATAAACTTGCATACACATATCCATTTGTTTCCATTGTTATTGGTTCTGTATATTCTGTCCAACTTCCGCTTGTACTTCCTTTTTGATATTTTAATGTTAAGCTACTATCTCCACTATTATCTGTAAATGTTACTTGTACATTTTCTGTTGTTGGAGTTTTTGGATTATAGTCTGATGTTATCGCTGTACTTGAGTCAATTACTGTATTTAATGTTACACTTTCATCTTTATTTGTTGCCTCTGTTGGATTTCCTGCTTTATCTACTGCTCTCATACTTACTTTATATGTTGTTCCTTGCGTTAAGTTATTAAATGTGTAACTTGTTCCCGCTTGTAATGTTGTCCAGCTTCTTATTACAGTTCCTTCACTGTTCTTTAATTGGAATTGGTATCCTGCTATTCCATAATTAGCTGTTGCACATCCTTCTGTTGCTGTATCTATTGTACTTCCACTTATTGTTATACTATTTGTTGTTTTTGTTGTGCTTAAATTAAACGCATTTGGGGCTACTTTATCTATATTTTGTACTGTTATACTTTTTGTCTTAAATCCTGTTGTTCCATCATAATATCTTGCATATACTATTCCATTTACTCCTACTGATATTGTTGTTTCTGCTTCTGTTGCTATTTGCCAATTATTCTCCCCTATACTATATTGGAATCTATCTGCATTTATTAATACTTGTCCTCCTGATTTTACATTTTCATCATATGTTATTTTTATACTTACATTTTGATTTGTTGGATTTGTATTTTGTACTTCCATTACTATTTCTGATGCACTCATTATATTATCTACTTTTACATATTTTGTTGTCTCTCTTCCATTTGCTCCTTCTACTGTAAATTTATATGTTCCATTTTCTGTTACTGTATATTCTCTTGTTACTGTTTTTTCGTTATTATATGTTATTTCGCTATTATCTGGTAATACCATTCTTACTATTCCGTTCTTTTCTTCTGTTGCTGTTATTGTTATTTTTACTGCTTCTCCATACGTTCCTGCTGGCGGATCTAATGTATATGTTATTGTTGGTTTTACTACATTTTCTATGTCGTCTACTATGCTTCCTTCTACTTGTATTTCTCCATTTTCATCTATCCATATGTCTATTACTACTCCAGTTTCTTTATCTATTATTGTTGCGCTTTGCTCTTCATCATCTATTGTTATTATATAATCTTCGTCATTTATGCTACTTATTTCTTTTACTTTATCTATTACATCTGTTATTGTTATTGGCTCATTTTTATACGTCTGTTCCATTTCTAAATATGCTTTTGCTAAATCTACTGCCTCTAACATACTTTGCTTCTTATATTCTCTTGTTGCATCCGTTACTCTACTAAATATTCCGTCTCCACCTGTAAATTGTGCTATTGCTACTCCAGCTAGAATTAGCATTACTACTACTGTTATTACTAATGTAACTAGAGTTATTCCTTTATTTTGCCTTTTATATTTCATAGCTTTTAGAAACTCCTTTCTTAAATTTTTTTATTTTTCTTATTAGTTTTTAAATATAAAATTTTGCAGAGAAAACTATTCATAAGAAAATAGAGTTAGGAGTTCTTAATATTTTTTACGGAAAGCGTTCAAGTTTACCTTGGAAGGGTGCCGTAAAAAATATCTTAGAAATTCAACGAATATTTTATTTGATGGTTTACTCAAGAAATTTTATATTTAAAAAATATTGTAATTATATAAATAAAATTATTTACATCTTTACTATCTCAAAATTATATGCATTTGCAAAATCTGATGTTGCTGATGCATTTAATTGTACTGTTTCTCCTGCATTTACTCTATCTATATATCCACCTATTCTTGTTATTTCATTTCCATCTTTATCTTTTACTATTATTTCTACTGGAAAATCTCCTAATGTTTCATTTGTTGGGTTTGTTACATCTGCTACTACTTGTGATACATTATTATTTTCTACTAATCTTATATTACTGATTTCTAATCCATCTATCGTCTTTGTTTTCTTTAATTCTTCGCTTGTATTTACTCTACTTCCATCTTCTTGTACTTCTACAAATTCCTCTACTTTATTTTCTTCTGTTACTCCTACTGCTGGTGTTTGAGGTGTTTCCTCATCTTCATTTCCTCTATTTACACTTACTGCTACTATTATTACTATTAGTAACACTATTATTATTCCTAATACTATCATTAATTCTTTTGCCTTCATTCTTTTTACCTTCCTTATATTTATATATTTAGGTTTTTATTTTTAGGTTTTACCTATAAACCTGTATTTTGATTTTTATATTTTTTATTTCTTTATTATTTTTAAGGTCCTGCCCTTTTATGTTTATGCGAATTTTTTTCGCAAAAAGCACAAAAAGATAGACCTATACCATTTTTTCTATTTGGCATAGTTCTACCTTTATTTTTATTACTATTTAATTTTTCTTTTTTATTTTCTAAATGACAACATACGATATATATATATATATATATATACAGCCATGCGGGTTTCAGCGATTTTTTCTAATTTTTTTATTTTATTTTTTTCTTGTGATTTTAAAGTTTCTACCATTTTTTATTTTCTCCTTTTTCGTTATTTTCCTTTATATTACCATATATTTTTATTTTATGCAAGACTAAAATTTACCAATTTTATATTTCTTCTTATTATTTTACTCTTTTAAATTCTAGTATTATTCCAATACTTTCCTCTTTTTTCTCAATCTTCATGCCATATCTTTTATAGTTACTTTCTTTTTTTAAATTTTACAATATAATCTTCTCAAACCCTTCATATTCTTTAAATGCTAATAAATATAACGCTTTTAATAAATCTGCATTTTTTTCTTTTAATTCATCAATAACAGTATCTGAACCGACTTGTAATTCTTTATGTTCTTTTATAATCTCATCAATTATTTTAGGTAATTCCATACATATTTTATAAAAAGCCTCTTTATCTCCTGTTACTAGTTCGTAGAATTTATCTAACGATACTCTTCTTATTTTTTCATTTTCTAGCTTTTCACCGTCTACCATAACTCTCCATACTATGTTTTGACTAGTTTTAGCTATTGCTTCTACTAAATAACATTCGGCGGTGTTATCTTTTACAATTTTATTTAACATTCTCATATATGTTTTTTGTGATGAAGATGAATTCATTGTATTATGTTTATTTTTCATTTCTACATATATTTTATTTCCATCACTTTTAGTAAAAATAATATCAAATCCTTCTTTGGGTATCTCACAATTTTTAATATATTTAAATATATTTTGATGGAAATATCCTATTGCATTTGAATTTGTTTTACCTCTTTGCCTTACTAGTTCATCTTTTATAACTTCTTCAAAACTTTTTCTATATACTTTACTATCAAATACCATTTTTATTGGATCTATAATGTTTGAATTAAACTAGTTTAAATCTATTCCAGCTAATGTTTTTTCATATGTAGATATAGTATTCTTTATATGCTCTTTAAAGTTCTCTCTTGTTATAAAATTAAGATTCCACATTTTTATTTCCTCCCTTATTTAAAGCATTCAATATTGAAATACCTACTTCTTTAGCTAGCTCAACTGGTACAGCATTTCCTATTTGTTTATATATGTCATTCATATTACCGGCGAACTGCCATTCGTCTGGGAACGATTGAATTCTAGCATATTCTCTTGTAGTAAATGGTCTACTTTCATCCGGATGGCACCTATCCGTCTGTTTCATCATTGGAGAGCATGTTAATGTTAATGATGGTTCATCCCATGAAATTCTTCTAGCAATACCAGTTCTGCCTCCCCCCATAAAGTAACAGGATTTCATATAATCTCTTGCGGCATCATCAGGCAAATCTTTCCAATATCCTCCCGGTGGTACTAAATCGAATACTTTTTTCTTTTTCTCTGGATATTTAGCTCCAACTGATTCTGGAACATTTTGTAATACATCTCTTAAAACTGGTTTATAATCATGTGGTTTTGGATACTCAAATTTAACTTTTCCATTTAAATCATTTCTAGTACCTATTATTACTACCCTTTGTCTTTTTTCAGCTACACCATAATCCCATGCATTTAATACTTTCCATTCTACTTCATAACCTAAATCTTGAAATACATCCACCATTGTTTTTATCGTCCTACCACCATCATGAGTAGTTAAACCTTTTACATTTTCCGCCAAAAACATTTTAGGTTGTAATTGTCTTAAAAATTCAGCATAATAGAAAAACATTGTGCCTCTTACATCTTCCAATCCTAATTTTTTACCAGCATAACTAAATGATTGACATGGATATCCTCCTGATAGTAAATCTAATTCTCCTTTTTTTAAATTGAATTCTTTCAGTAAATTCTTCTTTGAGAATTCAACAATATCTTCTTCAATTACATTCCAATTAGGTCTATTTAACCTTAATGTATCACATGCAGTTTTATCTATTTCTATTAATCCTATTTCTTCGAATCCCGCTTTTTCTAGTCCTAATGCTAAGCCTCCTGCTCCTGCAAATAATTCTATACATTTTCTTTTCATTGTCATTCTCTCCTTGTATAATAATGTTAAGTTAATAAAAATAACTTAATATTTATTTTTTCTATGAGTTTTTCTTAACTCATAATCTTTAACATAAAACCAATTTATGGTAAAATTATTATAATTGTTAGAGTGGTTTTAGCTTTCTCCTTGTTATTTCTCTTTATCTTACCATATTTTTTTATTTTATACAAGAATATAATTTCTAAAAATTACTACTTCATCTAATCTCCAAAATATCAAAAACAGTTTTCGACATAAATCGCCATTTCCTTACAGCTACAAGGTTTTTTACTCAAAATAATTTTAAAAAATTTATTAATAAATATTTACAAATTTAAAATTTTATATTACAATTATGTACATACGGGGCAACATAATTTTAATTAATAACATTTGTAAACAATAAATCTGATCTTATTTAATTCAGAAATTCAAAAATATCTTTTGAATTTATTCCAAAGTTTTAAATATACTATTGATTTATATTTTACTTAATGGTATAATAAAGAAAGAAGATGAGGCATATCGAAAATATAGAAAATAACATTCCAACAAATGACATAATTTTTCAACTTTTATTTGGTAGAAATAAAAACAAGCATTTAACAGATAATTTTATAAAATCTACCTTTAAATTTATAAACGACGATACTAATTTAAATGATATACGTATCAACTCAGAGGTTTCTTTAGAAAAAATAAAAATTAAAGATAAATCTATAAGGCTTGATATATTAGCAGAGTATGACGAAAAAATAGTTTGTATCGAAATGCAAAATAAAAATTTAGGTGACATTTATGAACGTGCTAGATTCTACGCTGCTAAAGTAGACGCATATAATTTAAGTAAAAGTGAAAAATATGCTAATTTAAAGCCACTAACAATGATTATTATTTTAAATTACGTACCAGAAGATTTGAAAGGCACTAAAATACTACAAAACTTAATCACAATAGATGATTTCAATAATAATAAAAATATTAATTGGGGATTAAAATACATATTTATTTTTCTTCCAAAGTTAAAAGAGGTACGTAATGAAAATCTAAATAATGATTTTTTCAAGTGGTTAAAATTTCTAGAATATGAGGATATGGAGGTGATTAATCATATGGCTAAAGAAAATAAATTTATTAAAGACGCCCAAAATGAAATGTTTGTTCTTACAGCAGAACAAGAAGAAAAAAACTGGCAAAGATTTCGCGAAAATTATTTGATAGACAGAAAATTTGAACGTACAGATTTTTTTAGAGAGGGTGAAAAAAAAGGTGTCAGAAATACAATTATTAATTTTGCTAAGAAAATGTTGGCTGAAAAGTATAGCATTCAAGAAACTATAAACTTAACAGGTTTATCTGAAAAAGAAGTTAATGAATTAGCTGAAAATAATCAAATAAATTAAAGCTTGTTTAAAGAAAAATATACCAAGTACTTTATATCATAAGTTTTTACATAGAAAAAGTATAGAAATTGTGGAATTTTATTTTCCACTTTTTCTATACTTTTATTTTATCATAAACATCCGGTCGCTCAGAGCACCTGGAGGCGCTCTATGCGACTTTACACCGTTTTACTATTTCGTCAATGTCCATGGACTTCCCTCGCTTCCATTTCCTGCTGTAGATGTATCTATTTTGACTCCAGACTCTAGAATTATAACAGGGGCGAGGGCGCTACTAAGGCTAATACCAAGCTCGCCGCCGACGGAATTCACGTGGTACATGCGGTTGTTGTCGAGCGAGCCAGAGCTATCCACATTGCGCACGTAGAAGTTCGTATCGCTCGAACTAGCACGCGCAAAGCGAGACGCCAACCAACTATAGTTTCCTGCCAGTTTTTTACCGTCTGCTGTATTACTAAATGATTGTACTGCAGCTAAGTCACTTTCGTGATGGGTTTGTTCCAAATAAGCTCTTGTTCCTGTTGGTATACTTCCTCCTGAATAGAATTTTACATAGCTTGTACTTATTGTTGCATAGCTACTTGGATCACTTGGGTCACTTCCTAAATGTCTTGTACTATATCCATATGTCCCTTCTCCATATGGTATTGATGCGTTGTTTAATATTTGTATTGCATTTGCATATTGTGTTTTTGCTGTTGATGCTGTAGTTGAACCTAATGTCAAACTTGGTCCGTTATAACATACTATTTCCATATGTCCATTATTATCAAAGTCTAATATTCTCCATTTATTATATGTTTTTCCTTCTACATTTACACTGTAATTTACAAAGTCTCCTATCTTTACTGGTATATCTGTTGTTACAGTTATAACACTACTTTCTTTAGAAATTCCAGCATTATTATATACTATTACTTTACATGTATAAGGTGTATTTGCTGTTTTTCCTGTTACATTATATGTTGCTGTTCCTGATGATGTGGTTGCTGTATATTCTAAAACGTTATTAATATAGAACTCATATTTTGCTATTCCACTTTCTCCGTCTGCTCCTGTTGCCGTTAATGTAAATGTTGTCTCTTCTACATTACTACTTGCTATTGTTGCAGTTGTTGGAGCTATTGTATCTATTCTATTTACTGTTACTTGTTTATTTCCTGTATTTCCTGCTTGGTCTTTTACCCATACGTAATAAGTT
>CALXUC010000083.1 GCA_944391575.1 uncultured Clostridia bacterium
TAACTTCTACGTCCTAAATTATTTTCCTACTATATCCCAAGTCGTTACTCCTCCTGTTGCTGTGCCTTCTTTTACTTGGACGTCAGATGTTAGAGAAACTAGGACCCTCACGCCAAATGCGTTGCCGAGGCTGCTGTCCACGAGGCGGTTGTAAGGGTAAACGTAATACAAGCCGTCAGTGTCATACGGCGACGCAAGCCAGAAATACGAGCCGTTTTCAGCTAATGTGATTAACGGTTGTGTGCTCGCTGCAGGGAACGTAGCCACATCCCATGTATCGTCTACGCTCGAATCTATATATTTTTTATACCACCTGTCGAATTCTTCCTTCGTTAATACTTCTGCACTTCCACTTTTTGCATATTCATTTTCGTACATACTACAATCTCTATTCCTTAAGATATCTGTACTTGCTGAAGGATTAATTCCATGATAGTATGTCTCTGGGTGTCCGGCACTTATTAATGTTATCTCTCCTGTGCTTTCGTCTATATCCCATACTCTCCAGCCACTATAATCTGGTGTGTAACTTGTATCATATGGTGTTGAGTTGCTATTTCTACTTTGTCCTGCTGTAAATCCTCCAAATTGGCCTTGACTCGTTGGTAGGCTTGAACTCTTATTTACGGTTGGGCTTCCCGGTGAGCTTGTTATCTTATTAAAGTCAGCTTCGGTCCATGTTCCGGCATCGTAATTTACAAAATCTCCTACTTCTATTGTTTCCTCTATTGGTGTTTCCTCTTCTTCTTTTATATAATGGTCTATTTGTCCCATTAAATTTTCTAACATATAACTTTCTTTATCTACTGCATTTTCATATGCTTCTGCTGCTTGTCTTGTTTTACTAAATAATCCGTCTCCATCTACTACTGCTGATATTGCTACTCCAGCTAATATTAACATTACTACTACTGTTATTATTAACGCTACTAATGTTATTCCTTTCTCTCTTTTTACTTGCTTTTTCTTTTTTTTACTCATTCTCTTTTCCCCTCTCTTAATTTCTTCTTTTTTTAACTTTTTACTTACTTATAGTTTTCTCCATCTTACATTTCTTTATACCTTTTTTATCTTATTTTTATTATACCTCTTTTTTTTCTGTTTTGTACACAAGCTGATATGCGAGTTTTATATATGATTATCGCGTATTATACGAGTTTTTTCTTGTAATCCAGCTATATATAACCTTTTTATTTTTACTTTTTATTAAAAAATTTTTTCAAAATTTTTACAAGACGCAAAAAGATAGACCTATACTGTATTTTTGTATAGTTCTATCTCGTATTCTTTTATTATATTTTACAAATCTACATACTATTGCTTTTTTATTTTCTAAATGACAATATAGTGTGTGTGTGTGTGTGTGTGTGTGTACAGCCATGCGGGTTTTGACGTTTTCTTTTATTTTTTTATTATTTTCTTCTTTTAATTTTAGTGTTTCTACCATTTTTTATTTTCTCCCTCTTCGTTATTTTCCTTTATCTTACCATACTTTTTTATTTTATGCAAGACTAAAATTTATCATTTTTTTATTTTACTTAATTACATCACTTTATCCTCTATTTCCTTTTTAACTTTCTCAACAAATTCATTTAAATCCATTTGCCCTAAATCTCCAGCTTTTCTTTCACGAACTCCAACCTTGTTTTCTTCAACTTCTTTATCTCCTAAAATCAACATATATGGAACTTTTTGAAGTTGTGCTTCTCTTATTTTATATCCTATCTTTTCACTTCTCTCATCTAATTCTACTCTTATTCCTGCTTCTTCTAATACATCTCTAACTTTATTAGCATATTCATTATGAGCTTCTGCTATTGTCATTACTTTTACTTGTACTGGTGCTAGCCATAATGGGAAAGCTCCTGCGAAATGTTCTGTTAATATTCCTAAAAATCTTTCGAAAGAGCCAAGTATTGCTCTATGAACCATTATAGGTGTCTTTTTATTTCCTTCACTATCTATATAAGAAAGATTAAATCTTTGTGGTAATTGGAAATCTAATTGCACAGTTCCCATTTGCCATTCTCTTCCTATACAGTCTTTCATTTTTATATCTATTTTAGGTCCATAAAAAGCTCCATCGCCTTCGTTTATTTTATAATTATTTTCGCCGCATAATTCATCTAAAACTTTTCTTAAATCAGCTTCTGCTTTATCCCAAGTTTCAATTTCTCCCATAAAATCATCTGGCCTTGTTGATAATGTCAATTTATATTCTAATCCGAATATTCCATACATTTTATCTGCTATTTCTATAATAGATTTAATTTCGCTACCGATTTGTTCTTCTGTAATATAATTATGAGAGTCATCTTGTCTAAACATTCTTACTCTAAATAATCCATTTAATTGTCCTGATTTTTCATTTCTATGGATTACGTCTACATCGTTAAATCTTAATGGTAAATCTTTGTAGCTTCTTAATTTTGAAGCATATATTTTTATGGAATTTGGACAATTCATTGGCTTTAATGCTTGTTCTTTTCCATCTGAATCTGTTAATACAAACATATCTTCTTTATAGTGGTCCCAATGTCCTGATGTTTTCCATAATTCGCTACTGTTTAATTGAGGTCCTGAAAATTCTTGGTATCCTCTCTTTTTATGTTCTTTTCTCCAAAATTCTATTAAAGTATTTAACATTGTAAAACCTTTAGGCATCCAATACGCCATACCTGGAGCTGTTTCATCAAAGAAAAATAATTCTAATTCTTTTCCTAATTTTCTATGGTCTCTCTTTCTAGCTTCTTCTAACATATTCAAATATGCTTCTAATTCGCTTGCTTTTGGATAAGATATTCCATATATTCTTTGTAACATTTTATTATGTTCGTCGCCTCTCCAATAAGCTCCTGATGATGATAATAATTTTATTGCTTTTATTTTACCAGTACTCATTAAATGTGGTCCAGCACATAAATCTACAAATTCTCCTTGCTCGTAAAAACTTATTTCTTCTCCTTCTGGTAATTCTTCTATTAATTCTACTTTATAATCTTCTTTTCTTTCTTTCATTAATTTAATAGCTACTTCTCTTGGTAATGAAAATCTTTTTATTTCTAAATCTTCTTTTATTATTTTCTTCATTTCCGCTTCTAATTTTTGCAAATCTTCTTCTGAAAATGGTTTTTCTACATCAAAATCGTAATAAAACCCATTATCTATTGCAGGTCCTATTGCTAATTTTACATCTGGAAATAATCTCTTAGCTGCTTGTGCTAATATATGAGATGTTGTATGCCAATATGCTTTTTTACCATTTTCACTATCGAATGTTAAAATATTTACGCTATCTCCTTCTTTTAAAACGTATCTTAAGTCTTTAACTTCTCCATTTACTTCTCCTGCCATTGCATTTCTTGCTAATCCTTCACTTATAGCTTTTGCTAAATCTAATACTGAAGAATTTTCTTGTAATTCAATTTCTGAATTGTCTTTTAATTTAATTTTCATAAATAAAACCTCCTAAAAATTTTTATTAAATAAAGTAAAATCCCCTATAAATAGATTTTACTCTATTTATAGGGGTAAGTTTTATCTCACGGTTCCACCCTATTTTTAACTTCATTTACAGATTTATCGCATCTTACACGCTACTATTTCTAATAGAAACTCCGGGGTAGTTTTTCAAATACGTTTTTTAAGATTAGCTTTCAGCCCACGACTAATCATCTCTGTTAATAACCTTTATTTTACTTTGTCCCATCATCGTTCACATTCTTATTATGTTTTTCAACAATAATATTATACTCTTTTTTTGCAAAAAGGTCAATGATTTTTTTAAATTTTCTTCTCTATATTATGATTAATTTATGATAATGTCTTAAGTAATAACTTTAGAAAATGTCCCAACTTTAAAATAATTGTTCTCTAAA
>CALXUC010000084.1 GCA_944391575.1 uncultured Clostridia bacterium
GCTAATTCAACAACAGCTCCAGCTTCTGTAAATTTAGCTTTAGCTTCTTCAGCTTCTTCTTTCTTAACTTTTTCTTTAACTGTTTTAGGAGCTCCATCAACTAATTCTTTAGCTTCTTTTAATCCTAAACCTGTTACTTCTCTAACTACTTTTATAACAGCTATTTTGTTTGCTCCAGCTTCTTTTAATACTATATCAAATTCTGATTTTTCTTCAGCTGCAGCTCCTGCTCCTGCTCCTCCTGCTGCTGGTGCAGCTACTGCTGCAGCAGATACTCCATATTTTTCTTCTATTCCCTTAACTAGTTCTGCTAATTCAGCAACTGTTAAGCTATCAATTTCTTCTAATAATTTTTCTATTTTTTCCATTTTAAAAAATTCCTTTCTTTTTTTAATATTTTTGTGAATTTATTTTAAGATACTTCACTATATCTGATTTTTAAAATTAACTTATTATGCATTTTCTTTTTGTTCTTTAACTTGGTTAACTGCGATAGCAAGTTTTGTAATATTCCCAAGTAAAGCACCAGCAAGTTTTGCAATAAGTTCTTCTCTTGAAGGTAATTTTGCAAGTGTAACTATTTCGTCTGTACTTGATACTTTTCCTTCAACTATACCTGATTTTATTTTATAAAAATCATGATCTTTTACATAAGCATATAAAGCTTTTAATGTTGGTAAGTAATCTTCATTACCTATTATTAATGCTGTTGGTCCTTCTAAAACTGATTCTTCTATTCCTTCTACTCCTGCTTCTTTTAAAGCTCTTCTTGTTATATTGTTTTTTATAACAAGATATTCTGAATTAACTGCTCTTAAGTCTGCTCTTAATTTTGTAACATCTTCAACTGTTATTCCTCTATAATCTGTTAATACTACAACTTTTGCAGCTTTAATTTTTTCAGCTAATTCTTTTACGGCTTCTTCTTTTTGTGCTATAATTTTTGCGTTTGCCATTTTTTCACCTCCACATGTTTTTTATTTATAATAACCCATTGTAAAAGTAAAAAACTATTTTTACTATACCATATAAGCATAGAAAAATAGTTCTATTTACTCTATACCTCGGTAGGACTTATTTTGTTGCCTACTTTCTATGGCATTATTTTTGATTTAATAAAATTCCAGGTCCCATTGTTGTTGTTACATATACTGATTTTATATATTGACCTTTGGCTGCTGCTGGTTTTGCTTTTATAATAGCATCCATTATTGTATTATAGTTTTCTAATAATTTTTCTGTACCAAATGATACTTTACCAAATGATAAGTGAATTATATTAGTTTTATCTAATCTATATTCTACTTTACCAGCTTTTATATCTTTAATAGCTTTTGTTACGTCCATTGTAACTGTTCCTGATTTTGGATTTGGCATTAATCCTTTAGGTCCTAATACTTTTCCTAATCTACCTACAACTCCCATCATATCTGGTGTTGCAACAATTACATCGTAATCAAACCAATTTTCTTTTTCTATCTTTGGAACTAATTCTTCAGCTCCTACAAAATCTGCTCCAGCTGCTTCAGCTTCTTTAGCTTTATCACCTTTTGCAAATACTAATACTTTAACAGTTTTACCTGTTCCGTTTGGAAGTACTACTGTACCTCTTACTTGTTGATCAGCTTGTTTTGAGTCTACACCTAATTTTACGTGTAATTCTACTGATTCATCAAATTTTCTTTTTGGCATTTTTTCTATTAATTCAAAAGCTTCTTTAGCTTCATATTCTTTAGTAGTATCTACTAATTTTAATGCCTCTTGGTATAATTTACCTCTTTTCATTTTTTTGACCTCCCTTGGTTATTGCGAATTTCTTTTGAAATTCTCCCAAAATTATTTAATTTTTTATAATATTATGATTTTAATATAAATTTCTTAAGTAATATTATCAAATAAAATCTTCGTATAATTTTTTATGAATACTCTTACTTTGTGAAATTTATATTAAAACTTACTATTAACAATTATTAATTATTCAGCTATTACAACACCCATTGAACGTGCTGTTCCTTTTACCATGTTCATAGCTGTTTCTAAAGATGCAGCATTTAAATCTGGCATTTTTTGTTCTGCTATTGCTTTAACTTGATCCATAGTTAATGTTGCTACTTTATCTCTATTAGGTTTTCCTGAACCTTTTTCGATTTTAGCAGCTTTTTTTATTAATACTGCCATTGGTGGCACTTTTGTAATAAATTCAAATGATTTATCTTGATATACAGTTATAACTACTGGTATTATAAATCCAGCTTGACTTGCTGTTCTATCGTTGAATTCTTTTACGAATTGCATAATGTTTACACCACTTGAACCTAAAGCTGGTCCTACTGGTGGTGCTGGTGTAGCCTTTCCAGCTTCAATTTGTAATTTAATTATATTTTTAACTTCTTTTGCCATAATTTTCACCTTTCCTCAATAATTTATATTTTTTGAATTTGTGTTAAATCAAATTCAACAGCTGTTTCTCTACCAAACATTGATACTAATACTGTTACTTTATTTTTTTCTTTATCAATGTTCTTAACAACTCCTTCAAATCCTTCTAAAGCACCGCCTAATATTTTAACATTATCATTTATTGCATAATCAATATTAACTGGTACTTCTTCAAATCCCATATTTCTGATTTCTTCATCAGTTAATGGTGTTGGTTCTGTTCCTGCTCCTACAAATCCTGTAACCCCTCTAGTATTTCTTACAACATACCATGATTCTTCTGTTACAATCATTTTTATTAGGACATATCCAGGAAATACTTTTCTTAAATTAGTTTTTCTTTTTCCATCTTTTATTTCTACTTGTTCTTCCATTGGAACAACTATATCTTCAAAAAAATCTTCTAATTCCCTATTTTTTATAGTTTTTTCTAAATCTGTTTTAACTTTGTTTTCATATCCAGAATATGTATGTACTACATACCATCTTGGTTTTACTTCTTCTTTATCTTGAGACATGTATAGGCCTCCTTATTTAAAAA
Source organism: uncultured Clostridia bacterium (assembly GCA_944391575.1). Classification (GTDB taxonomy): domain Bacteria; phylum Bacillota; class Clostridia; order TANB77; family CAG-508; genus CALXUC01. The sequence goes on from CALXUC010000084.1 coordinate 2,981, forward strand.
TTAATTATTCTGCGGTTTCTGTATTTGCAGTGTTTTCTACAACTTCATTATTTTGTGCGTTGTCTGTTGTAGTATTCTCAACTTCTGACACTTCATTTTCAAGAGTTGAGTCACCTTCTTCATTTACTACATTTTGACTTACAGAATTTCCATCTGATGTTGTATTTTGTGATTCACTTATTTTTGTTCTTATACCATTTACTACATATTCATTAAAATTATTGAATGTAAAATCTAATAAAAATACTATAATAGCTGTTATAATAACAATTACTATTACTCCTATAGTATTATTTACTACTTGTTTTGTAGTTGGCCAAGTTACTTTTTTTAATTCAGCTTTAACATCTTTAAAAAACGATTTTTTTGGTTTACTATTTTTATTTTCTTTATTTTTTGTATTATCAGCCATTTTTACCCTCCTACAAAATTACTTTGTTTCTTTATGAGCAGTTCTTTTTCCGCAGAATTTACAATATTTTACTATTTCTAGTCTTTCTGTATTGTTTTTCTTGTTCTTTTCTGTCATATAATTTCTTCTTTTACATTCTGTACACTCTAATGTAATAGCTTCTCTTGCACCTTTTGCCGCCATTTACTACACCTCCGTTTATTTTTGTAAAACAATAGCCGTAATACTATTATTTTTGTCTGTTAATAAAATTAATTTATATATATTATTTTAACGATGTGACACATTTTTTACATACTATAATACTTTACCATATTTTTCTTTTTATGTCAAGTATATTTTGAGGGAAATTTTATAAAAAATATTAATAGTACTTATATATTAATATTTTTTATCAAAAACATAGCTAGGGCGTAACAATCCGGGTCTTTGATTGCAAAATATTAA